>JAAYEY010000194.1 GCA_012728505.1 Synergistaceae bacterium
GCGTTTGGAAAAACTTCAAATATTTCATTTTTGATCTCTAATTTCATTACCAAAATATCCTCCTTTTAGTCAGCAGTTGTAAGCTCGGTCAAACTATAGTCAAACTATTGGCAAACAATCGCCAAACGTTGTCAAACAGTTGTTTTAAAAACTGTCAGGGGCACGCCTTGCCCCATCGTCTCGTTTGTATACCGGAGGAGACGATTTTTAGATTCTTCTTAATCATAAGATTAAATTCTCGCCCCTGACCGCTCTTACAATTGACTCCCCAACCGATTTCCAACCAACTCCCAATCGACTCCCGCGGCACGTTTCGCGCCGCAGTAGTGAGGGAACGACGGTGGGGAAGTTTAGTCAGCGCTTTTTGTTTTTGTCAGAGACCCGACTCTTTTGCACAAGAGAAGAGCAAGCCAGCCTACCGCCCATCCAGCCGCCGTCCCTGCTACTAAAAGCGGAAGTATGTAAAATAGAACTCGAACATCGCCCACCATCACCGCGGCAACCGAAACCTGAGCAATATTGAAGGCCCAGGCACCTGCCACACTTATCCAAGGCAGACTGAAATCATCTTTGTATTTAGTATATATAAAGGACATAACTGCAACGGCCATGACGCCCCCTGCCAGACTGCATAGGAATGAAAACAAGTTTCCTGCCATGATCCAGGCAAGAAAAACTCTGATAAGGGTTACAGCAAAAGCTTCCTTTACGCCTAAAAGTACCAATGCCACAAGCGAGAACACATTCGCCGCACCAAGTTTTATGCCAGGGAGAGGCATTGGAAGACTTGCTTCAAATATGTTAAAAACCAGGGCCATGGACGCAAGCAGGGCTGTGATAATTAAGTTTTTAAGCTTCATCAGTAGGTCGCCCCGTCAACTTCTGATTCCCCTGTTAATCTTATTATCAGCCGATGGGGTAGACAAATCGTCGAATCCCCCGATTTTTTGAGCCAGCCTCGTTTTAGACAGTCCTTGTCAGGACAGTCCGCTTCAACGACAGAAATCCTGCCATCTTCAACTCTAATCTTGTTGTAGCCGTCCTTGTACCTGATAATGATTTCTCTGGCGGAATCACCCTTTTTTAGAAGGACTCTCTGCAGAAGTTTCCCCTCCTGTGTTATTTCAGCACTCATAACTTCAGGGTTTTTGGTTGCTGCTCTGACGCTCCATAGAACACCGGATATAATAAGTATAGCTAAAAGGATCATGAACATGGCCCTGTCGCCGCGCCTCATTTTCATCACTGCACCGCCGGCTCGATTTTCATATCAGGATCTTTAAGTACAAAAGCGTCCTTTAAACCTTGAGTAACATGAACTATTATCCCTTGTGGCCTTTCTGCTACAAGGACAGCCTCAATATTTTTCAATTTATGTAAAAAGGAGATGCTCTTATCTAAGCCCATCACAAATAGTGCTGTACTTAGCGCATCAGCATCGGTCGAATTCTCGCTTATTATTGTTACAGACCTGAGATCTGACTTAGCCGGGTATCCGGTAGCCGGATTGAAAATGTGATGGTATTTGACCCCGCCCGATTCAAAATACCTCTCATAAGGACCGGATGTTACGACAGAAATATCCGAGACTTCAACTATGCCAAAATATTCTCCCCTTGGCATGAAAGGGTGTTGAAGACCAAGCTTCCATTTTCTCGACGTCGGCGAGCTCCCAAGAACTGCAATATTTCCTCCGAGGTCGATAAGGGCCGAGGAGACGCCATCTTTTATAAGCAGTTCCTTGACTTTGTCTGTCACGTATCCCTTTGCTATGCCTCCAAGATCTATTCTCTGTCCTTTTGCCGTCTCTATAAAGATCCCGCTCTTTCCATGTGTAACAAGGACCTTTCTAAAATCTGTCAGAGAAAGAGCCCGCTTAAGCGGAGCAGGGGCAGGTATGGAGGCTTTCTTCGTGCCTATACCCCAGAGTTTGACTATCTCTCCTATCGTAGGATCAAACGAGCCCTCTGTCTGCTCTGACCACGCAAGTGCTTTTTCTATAAGAAAGCCTGTCTCTTCTGAAACTTTTACCGGATAATCTCCTGATGCTCTGTTCACTAACGAAACATCAGACAAAGCAATGTTAACGGAAAAAAGGTTCTCAAGC
>JAAYEY010000195.1 GCA_012728505.1 Synergistaceae bacterium
CATGCCCATGCCATCGAAAAGAGAGTCTATTACTCCGTTTTTAAAGGCGAAGGCTTCGGCTCTTGCAAGTATTATGCAGTTTACGACTATAAGCGGTATGAATATACCCAGCGATTTATCAAGAGCCGGTGCGTATCCCGATATAAGAAGTTGGGCAATGGTAACGAATCCGGCAATGACTACGATGAAGGCCGGGATACGTATCTCGTCAGGGATAAACTTCCTTATCATAGATATCATGACGTTAGAGCCCATTAGAACTGCTGTTGCAGCAAGTCCCATTCCGAAACCGTTAATGGCGTTCGTAGTGACAGCAAGGGTCGGACAGAGTCCAAGAACAAGTACAAACGTTGGGTTCTCAATCACCATACCGTTTTTAAGTAATTTGAGAGGGCTCATCATCAGTTATTCCCCTCCCCTTTTAGATTATTGGCCCAGTATTCAAGAGCTGTATTGACACCCTCAGCTACCGCGCGTGAAGTTATTGTCGCTCCTGAGATGGCCTGGACTTCATTTTCCTCTGTCGGCTTGACCTTTGTTACTACTACCTTATCTACGTCTTTTTCTCGGAACTGACTTGAAAAAGCAGGGTCGGTCGCATTTGCACCCAAGCCGGGAGTCTCATTTTGGGTAAGTATTTTTATGCCTGAAAGCCTTCCATTTTTTTCTACACCTACAACCATCTCAATAAGACCTCCATAGCCTTTGGGAGTGACGGTTATGTTGTATCCAACGATTTCTCCTTTGACGGAGCCTTCGTCAATTTCTTTAATTATATCTTGATCATGCTGGTAATCTGCAACCTTAAAATCGTTGGCTCCAGGAAGGGTTTCGGCAAATGCCTCCATTTTTTCCCTCTCCTTTGCCGCACTTATTGGTTCAAGTGTCATAGTATAAACACCCCCAAGTATAAGCCCTGTTAAAGCTGTGAAAACAAAAAGTACGACTCCCAGCTTCAATATTTTAGCCATGCTTCTTCACCTCCCCAAATATGCGGGGTCGGGTAAATTTGTCTATCAGGGGAACAGTCAGGTTCATGATGAGTATTGAATAAGAAACTCCTTCAGGGAAACCTCCAAAGGTTCTGATAAGGGAGGTAAGAAGTCCGCACCCAAGGGCAAAGATAACTTGCCCCTTCTTTGTCATCGGGGAGGTTGTGTAATCTGTTGCCATGAAAATTGCGCCGAGGAAAAGGCCTCCTGCCAGTATGTCATAGTAAGGCGCTATCGGTCTTCCGAAAAGGAAGCTTAAAGCGGCAACAGTACCGATATAGACTGCGGGAATATGCCAGCTTATGATCTCTTTATAGAGCAATATTGCCAATCCTATCAGAAGAGCTGCTGCCGAGGTCTCTCCTATACAGCCTCCGACGTGACCTATAAATAAATCATAGACCTGCGGAAGGTTTTCTAGTGTTCCATCTTTAATCATAGCAAGAGGGGTAGCGCTGGATATACCGTCAACAGTCCAGGTTGTCATTGGTACAGGCCAACTTGACATCATGAAGGCTCTGCCGGCAAGAGCGGGGTTTACAATGTTGCAGCCGATACCGCCGAAAAATTGTTTAACGATAATGATGGCGAAGACGCTTCCGGCAGCTGCCATCCAAAAAGGTATCGAAGGTGGGAGGTTATACGCTAAAAGCAAACCTGTAACTGCAGCAGAAAGATCTCCTACAGTAATGGTCTGTTTAGCAAGTTTCTGCCAGACATATTCAGAGATCTTACAGCTTGCTACGCATACTGCCATAACGGCAGCGGCCCTCAAGCCGAAGAAATATATCCCGGCGATACCTGCAGGGGCCAGTGCCGCAAGTACCCATCCCATGATTATTCTTGTATCTTGCGGTCCGTGTATATGAGGTGAACTCGATACAGCTAAGAGCCTTTCCATTATTTGACCGCCGCCTTTCTACGCGCCGCCATTACAGTTGATTTCCCATCCCTAAATGACTGGGTCAGATGGCGGTTTGCAGGACAGACATATGAACAAGCGCCACATTCTATACAGTTGAGTCCGCCTGACTCCTCAAAGGCCGTATAATCTCTCATAAGAACCAGAGGATTTAAAGTGCTAGGAATGAGTCCCATCGGACATGCTTCTATACAACGGCCGCACCTGATACATGCAGATTGAGGTGCAAGATGAGCGTGTGACGCTGTAAGAGCAAGTATCCCGGAAGTACTCTTTACTATCGGCACATCTATCGATCTGAGAGAGACTCCCATCATGGGGCCCCCTGAGATAACCTTTACCGGCTGTTCTTTGAACCCTCCGCAAAAATCTATAAGTTCTCTCACCGAAGTACCAAGAGGTACTTTAATATTTTTAGGTTCTGCTATAGCCTCGCCCGTAACCGTAATTATCCTTGTCAAAGCAGGCAAGCCCAGCGCGATGGCATCCCATATCTGGTAAACAGTACGAACATTCAGGATAATACATCCCACATCTGCAGGCAGCGCTGTCATAACATACTCCTGTTTTGTGACAGCCTCGATCAACATTTTTTCTGCCCCTTGCGGATATTTGACTGCCAATGCAGTTACAGAGATTTTGTCTGATCCAGATTTTGATGATGCAGATTCCATCGTCTTAATAGCATTAGGTTTATTGTTCTCTATTCCTATGACTCCCTTTGCTTCCGGAAAGAGCTTCAAGAGAAGTTTAAGTCCCTCAACAATTTTTTCCGGCTTTTCAATCATGAGCCGGTTATCGCAGTTTATGTAAGGTTCGCACTCCACTCCGTTGACTATAAGCCACTTTATTACCTTGTCAGGTGGGGGAGAGAGCTTTACTACTGTTGGAAAGGTCGCTCCTCCAAACCCAACTATACCTGCATCTCTTATCCTTTTAAGATATTCTTTAGGGTCTGCTTCAGCGTAATTTTCGACAGGCACCCAAAAGGAGTCTTTTTCATAGCTGAAGTCGTTTTCGACTATGACGCAGTTTTCATAGATTCCTGCA
>JAAYEY010000196.1 GCA_012728505.1 Synergistaceae bacterium
ATGAAAGAAATTGCTTATTTTGTATCCAGCAGACTTGCGATAATCGATGAAGTGCAGAGCACTGCAACACACATCGTGCTAGTAAGGTATAAGGACCATGGGACTTCGTTCGTTGAACCGCACAAAGATTTAAGGATGGTAGTTACTCCTTGAGAGATTTTATCTGCGATAAAATAAAAGGGATAAAGCCGTCCGGTATAAGGCGGCTTTTTGATATAGCAAACGAAATACCTGACGTAATATCCCTCGGAGTCGGCGAACCCGATTTCGATACTCCTTGGCATGTAAGGGAAGAGGGGATTTACTCACTTCAGAAGGGCTACACCTTCTACACGTCTAACGCAGGTCTTCCGGAACTCAGGGAAGAGATATGCAAGAACATAAAAAAGAAATACGGTCTCGACTACGACAATAAAAATGAAGTGGTCGTTACTGTTGGTGGCAGCGAGGCCATAGATATCGCGCTCAGGGCGCTCTTAAACCCAGGAGACGAAGTTATCTGCCCCGAACCATGTTTCGTCTCTTACCAGCCATGTATACTGCTTTCAGACGGAGTGCCTGTGCCAATAGAACTGAGTGCTGACACAGAATTCCGTTTGACTCCGGACAAGCTTGAAGAAGCGATAACAAAAAAAACCAAAGCCCTCCTAATGTCATTTCCTAGCAATCCGACCGGAGCCATAATGGAGAGGAACGACCTTGAGAAGATAGCGGAAGTAGTTATCAGACATGACTTGATCGTCATAAGTGACGAAATATACAGCGAGCTCTCATACAAAAACCATCACGTAAGCATAGCAAATATGCCCGGGATGCAAGAGCGAACTATACTTATAAACGGGTTTTCAAAAGCCTACGCAATGACGGGCTGGCGCTTGGGATATGCTCTGGCTCCGGCACATATAATGGAATTTATGCTGAAAATTCATCAATTTGCAATAATGTCCGCTCCAACGATAAGCCAATATGCTGCAGTCGCAGCACTGCGTAACGGAGAAGGCGATATAAAGATGATGAGGGAATCATACAATCAGAGAAGGCGCTACCTGATGGATGCCTTCAAAAAGATGCAGCTTCCCTGCTTCGAACCTTTCGGGGCATTCTACGTCTTCCCTGACATATCTGAGTTTGGCATGACCTCCGAGGAATTTTGCACAGCTCTCCTCAAGGCTGAGAACGTTGCGGCGGTACCAGGTTCGGCTTTCGGCGAATGCGGTGACGGACATGTTAGAATATCCTATGCATACTCTACTGAAACTCTCAAAGAGGCTATGAAAAGGCTAGGAAGATTCATTAAAACGCTCCGATAAAGACCTCAATAAAAAAGGAAAAGCCCCCGAAATTAAGAATATCGGAGGCTTTTTTATTTTTTATGAATAATCCGTAGCAAGCTTAATGCAGCCACTCTACATCTGACAGATTCGATATTGCTTTCTATGATTCCTCATCACCTATGTTAAAATTCAAACCCGCTTATTCCAGGGTATATATCGTCCATTTCAGTGATGCTGCTTTCCTAGCAAGCTTTAGATCCCCTTTTAAATAAAGATCTTTGAAGGCTACTATTTGGCCCGGTTCAAGTATCGTTTCATCGATGAAGATATCCCCTATTTCTTGTCTATCTTCACTTACAAAGCTACAGGCAGCTGAAAATTTAATAGTCTTTTCACCCTTGTTGACCAACGTGATATTGACCCCTTCCGAAGTCACCTTAAGCCCCCTGTACTCAACAGGCAGTCCGTTGGGAATCTGTCCTTTTGAACTGAATACCGCGAAGGCAGGAATGGCAAAAATCAAAATCAGGATCATTGCTATAGTTAGCTTTTTCAATTCCGACAACCCCACTTCTTCCTCTGTAATGTTTAACTCAACTTTTCCACCTGTTGTTATTAGTGATTTTATGTACCTCTTTTTCGTCTTCTCCGCATGATTCTAGCGGAGATCCAGTGTCTTTAAATATTTAAGTCACTGGTTCCCCGTTAAGTTGCGCCCGGGGAAGACGATGGGGAAGTAGTGTGTATAGATTTTATCATATCTGTCCAGTTAGTATCAGTCTCTTTACTCATAGTTTATTTCAGTAGAAAGACCTGTTCTCGTTAAAGAAGGTATCGTATCATTAAAACAAAGAGCGACCTCCCTCAAAGGAAGCCGCTCGAAATAAAGTCTGGCGGAGAGCAGAGGATTCGAACCCCTGGGGCTGTGACACCCAGCTGATTTCAAGTCAGCCACCATCGACCACTCGGACAGCTCTCCAGTCAACAACGTTAATATTATAGCGACCTTTTCGTTTCAGGCAAGTCTTTAAATAATTTTTTCGGAGGAAAATCGACCATGTCAGAAAACAAAATGTCTTTTAGGGTAACAGGTATGACCTGCACAACCTGTTCAAAAATAGTTGAAAGAACGCTGTCAAAAGTTGAGGGAGTTTCATATGCTTCCGTCAACCTTGCGACTGAGAGTGTATTTGTTTCAGCTGACGAGTCTGTCACCTTTGAAATGCTTGAAGCCGCAGTAGAGAAAAGTGGTTATAAGATACTAAAAGAGGCTCCCTCCGATATTGACGATATAAAATACAGGGAAGCAAGAAAAGATCTTTTCTTCATCCTTCTCTTAGGTTTGCCCATGTCAATACTTATGTTTATGCATATGGCCATGGGAATACATTACAGCTGGTACGGGATCATGGAGATAGTGGTCGGAGGCGTAGCAATATTCTGGGGAGGCCGCAAAACTCTCCGTGGGGCTTGGATAGCAATCGCACACGCCCATACTAACATGGATACTCTTATTGCTATTAGTGCGGTAGCTTCATGGGTAACAGCTATTATGAACTATTCAGGTCTTGATATCCCTTCCTTCGGCACAGTAGGCGTGATGATACTTATGCTACACCTCACCGGCAGGTATATAGAGTCCCACCTAAGGGACAGGGCGGCAAAACAGATTAAGACCCTGCTGAAACTTCAGCCAAGAGAAGCCCGTGTAGTATTTGAAAATGAGACCCATATGGTACCGATAGAAGCCGTCAAACCTGATACTATGATTCAGGTCAATCCCGGAGAGAGAATACCGCTTGACGGCATAGTCATAGAGGGGCTTTCTGGAGTAGACGAATCTCTTTTGACGGGTGAATCTCAACCTGTCGCCAAAGACAAAGGATCAGACGTTACCGGCGGGGCAATGAACCTATCCGGTGTGCTTTTGATACAAACAACAAAGGTAGGAGAGGACACATTCCTCTCAAAAATGCTCGACCTGGTCAGAGAAGCACAGGGAAGTAAGGTCCCTCTTCAGGATCTCGCGGACAGGATAACGTTAGTTTTCGTTCCTGCTGTTATATCACTGGCCTCTCTCAGTGCTGTCTTTTGGTTTTTCTTTTTCGACAGACTTTCCGCATACGTGACGCCCATAGCCTCTTATCTACCTTGGCCAACGGCATTCTACTCTCCCGTCTCTGCTGCCGCTTATTCCTTTGTAGCCACTCTCGTCATAGCATGCCCATGCGCACTTGGTCTAGCGACTCCTATTGCTCTTGTAGCAAGCACCGGAGAAGCTTCAAAGCATGGTCTTTTGATTAGGAATGCAGAAGCTATCCAGACATTGCACGAAGTTGATTACGCCATCCTTGATAAAACAGGGACACTCACTGCAGGAGAACCTGAAGTCCTTGAATGGGAACTTGAAGAAAATGCAACGCCATTCGTTTTTACTCTTGAATCCAATTCAGGCCATCCTGCTGCCAAAGCTGTTGTAAGAATTCTGGGTACACATGAGTCCAATAAACCAGATACCGTTAAAGAGATTCCTGGAGAGGGTGTGCTGGGAAAATGGGGAGAGGACGAATGGTTCGTCGGCAGACCTTTGAACAGATCGAAGTGGACAGCTAGGTCCGCACTGGCAAGAACGATAGTAGAAGTAAGGAAAAATGACATACCTATAGGTTTCTTTGCTATCTCAGATCAGATAAGGGAAGACTCAAAAGAAGCTGTTTCAGCCTTGGACCGACTTGGCATAACCACAATGATGGCTACCGGAGATGGGATGGAAGCCGCATTGGAAATAGGCGAGCAAGCCGGGATCGAGGACATAAGATGGGAAGTACATCCAGAAGATAAGCTCTCTATAGTCAGAGAACTTCAAAGTAAAGGGAAAAAAGTTCTTATGGCCGGTGACGGAATCAATGATGCGGCAGCCCTCAAGGGCGCCCATGTAGGTGTCGCAATGGGCGGAGGTATGGACCTTGCTGTCGACAGCGCGGACATTGTCATCCTCAAGGGCGGCATCTCAAAAATAGTATCTGCTGTTAAAATATCTGATAAAACATGGCAGGTAATACGCCAGAATCTTTTTGGAGCATTTTTCTACAATATAATCGCCATACCGCTTGCCATGCTTGGACTGCTCCACCCGCTTGTAGCGGAGGTAGCTATGGCAGCAAGTTCTATAACAGTTATTTTGAACTCGCTTCGAATTTTAGGCTCGGCAGACGAATAATAAAGGAGGATCTCGAAAATGAAAGAATTCAAACTCAAAGTTCCGGATATGACGTGCGGCCATTGTGAAAAACGTATACGTGAAGCTGTATCTTCTCTTGGTGGAACGGTGACATCGCTCGATCTCGAAACAAAGATAGTTATAGTAGAAACAGATGTTTCGGAAGAAAAGCTACTCGAGGCCATTGATGATGCGGGATATACGGGTGAAATAATAAACTAATGTGATAGACTTAGTTTAGGTAAGTTTTAGGTAAAGAGGAGGAATAAAAATGAAAAAGATTTTAATATACATAATTGCCATGCTGTTGATAGTAACCTCAGCCGGTACAGTTTTCGCACATCCTCCTAAGGACGCTAATGTAGCTTGGGACAAAGCAACTGAGACTTTGACCGTCACAGCTGATCACAACGTCAACGACGCTGAGAAACACTATATCCTCACTCTCACAGTGTTCGAGGGCAACAAGCAGTTACTGCTCAAACAGTACGATAAACAGAACAGCCCCGCCGGATTCAGCGATAGCGTTATGTTAAAGGGACTTAAATCTGGTTCTGTGGTGCGCGTCCAGCTAGTATGCAACATAATGGGTTCTACAGAAGCTGAGATAAAGATTCCGTAGG
>JAAYEY010000197.1 GCA_012728505.1 Synergistaceae bacterium
ACCGCATATTTTGCTAATATCTTTAAGGCGTCAAGAAACGAAAAGATAAGCTCTGTCTCATTTTACACAAGCCGTCCTGACAGTCAGGGCTCTGTCAAGATCTATAAAGATTGCGGAAGCAAACCTACAGGCGGAACCCTTGTAACAGAACAGAGCTTTGCGCTTCCGGCCCCGGGATATAATACGGTAGATCTGGATTCAGTTGTAACAATACCAAACTACGGAAAGTTTTCCGTTGTCGTGTCTATCTCACTGCCCGATATTTCAGACAAAGCCATACCTGTTGAATATCCTATAGCAAAATATTCTGAGAAGGCAACCGCATCTGCGGGACAGAGCTTCATCTCTTCAGACGGCACTACTTGGGATGACCTGACAAAAGTATCGGGATATGAAAAAGGCAATGTATGCATAAAGGCATTCGGCACGTTGGATGAAAACCCGGCAGATACCGGAAGCGGCGGCGGCTGCTCTACTGGATCTGGAATGATCATTCTTCTCACGCTTGCAGCTATGCCTCTTATGTTTACAAAGAAAAAGCACTGACAGCAGATAATAAGACCCTCTGAAAAGAGATTTATCCATTAAATTTTTAATATATATTAACCAAAGAGGGCTGTGTTTATATTACCAGTCCTCTTTTTTCAAATAACTTTAAAAGACAAACACAGATGGATAACAAATTTGCCATATAATATCTATTAGCAAGCTTAGAAAAAAGAGGTGTTTTTCTTGTTGTCTATTCGCGCTTTAATTAAAAGGGTCAAGGCTTTAGTTATTATCTCTGTACTTCTGTTGGCAGGAGGCCTTGGATCGTTTGCCTCTGCAGCCGAAATCAAAGCCGTGCCGCTTAACCCCCGTTTTATCGAGTGGCAGAAAAAAATAGATACAAAAAGGACATCTGGGTCTGGTAAGACTAGCAGTGGCTATTTTAATGAAGATATAACCCAAGGTTATATTCCCTCACCTATCAACTGGTCACACTTGGACAATGTGTTATATAGCGTTGATAGTAAAAAAGATAACAATAGGCAGGGATCTACCCTTCCAACAAGCTACGATCTTAGGTCTGAGATGCCTCCTGTGAGAGATCAAGACCCTTTTGGCACTTGTTGGACCTTTGCTTCAATGGCAGCCACAGAGTCCAACCTTATTCATGACAAAAAAATATTAACCAAAGACAATGCCGATCTTTCTGAGTGGTACCTGGCTTATTACGGTTTCAACGATGAGTCAGAAGATCTGCCTTCTTTCACAAATGGCACTACCTACCCATATTACAGTGCGGGAGGAAACGACTGGAACTCTACGGCACTTATGTCTAGGGGAACCGGAGCAATTGATGAAACATTAGCAAAATACCCTTTGACTGAAGAAGATGTTTATAAACCTGCTGTTACAACAAGGAAATACAAGTTGAAGAATGCTCTCTATTTGGGAAATGAAGAGGGGCTGGAACCTAAAATTACTGAAGCTCGAAGAGATGTAATCAAAGAATCAATAATGGAATATGGAGCGGTCAGTATTGCTATCTTGGCAGGTTATGATTCAGCCGGCTATCTGAACAAGGATACCGGAGCCTATCATACAGATGGCGGTGACCCTAATCACGCTGTCGCTATAGTGGGATGGATTGATGATTATTCAAAGGCCAACTTTGGAAAGTACAAGCCCTCTTCTGATGGGGCTTGGATAGTAAGAAACAGCTGGGGTGCGGCTTGGGAAGGTAGTAAGGAAGGTTACTGCTATGTCTCTTATGAAGAAAAATCCTTACAGTATGGTGTAACTTTTGATACAGAGTTAGCTCCCGATTCCAATAAAGAAAAAATTTACCAGTATGATCCGCTGGGGTTATGCGAATTCATTATTTATGGATCAGCCAACCCTATCTATTTCGCTAATATTTTCCGTGCCGAACGAAAAGAGAAGATAAATTCTGTCTCGTTCTATACAAGTTATCCAAATACTCCTTACACTGTAAAGATATACGCTAATTGCGGAGAGAATCCTGTTGGCGGCAAGCTTGTAGCAGAAGAAAACCTTACTATAGTTGCTCCCGGATATAATACTGTAGATCTTGATTCTGAGGTAGAGATAGCCAAATACAGTAAGTTTTCTGTTGTAGTTAGCTATAAACTTCCTGACACAGCATCTCCTTCAAAATGTCCCCAGATACCTATTGAAAAACCAATAAAGGACTATTCTGAGAAGGCAACGGCATCTGCAGGACAGAGCTTTATATCATCAAACGGCACTGCTTGGGATGACCTGACAAAAGTATCTGGCTATAAGAATGCTAATGTATGTATCAAGGCTTTTGGTACATCAGACAACCTTCCTGATGGCGGTGGCGGCGGCTGTTCTACAGGGTCGGGAATGATTATACTTTTAACGCTTGCGGTCATGCCTCTTATGCTTATAAAGAAGAAGCGCTGATAACACACAAAAGGACTCTTCGACGAGAAAGTTATCTACCATGCTTTTAATATATAATAACTAACGAGGGTTGTGTATCGATCACAAGCCCTCGTTTTTCAAATGGCACTAAAGAAAGGAACACAAACGAATGATAAATCTTGTGAGAAGCGGCCCTGAAACGATGGTCTTCACTTTCACCAAAGATTTCGATAAGGCTGAACAGATACTACTCAGCTGGGGCGAATATACCGGGAACGATATCGAAGAAGCATTCTCTATCTCTGGTGAGTTCAGCCGGATAGTGGTAGCACGAATCCAAAGCGAAACGGGAAACGAAGAAGAAGTCAGAGTCTACATTTCAGAGACCTGCTTACAGCGTTTACTCTGTAAGATGCTCAATGCAAAGCTTGGCGATGGAATTATGGAAAGCAGGATGCAGCCCGGTTATATCCTTATGAGACTTCTGGGCGATATCGAAAAAGGAATAGAAA
>JAAYEY010000198.1 GCA_012728505.1 Synergistaceae bacterium
CCCAACAATAGAAGCCAACACGACACCGGTAGAGGGAACAGCCAACGGAAGGATCGTTGCAGACGCGAGCATTCCCTATCTTGGCATAGGAGTTCTGGATGAGCCGGTCGTAGTAGAAGTTAAGGATGGGTTCATAACCAGCATTACAGGAGGCAGGCAGGCGGAAGTGTTAAAGAAAGACCTTGCGAGCCACAACGATCCCAATTGTTATAACATCGCGGAACTTGGAGTAGGGTTGAATCCGCAATGCAGGATGTGCGGGATTATGCTTGAAGATGAAGGTGTTATCGGGACCGCTCATATTGGTATAGGTACCAGCATCACCCTTGGTGGAATAACCAAGGCACCTATCCATTACGACCTACTAATGTGGAATCCCCGCATAGAGGTTGATGGGAAAGTTATTATAGATGGAGATAAAGTTTTAGTTTAAGCAGTAGTTATTACCTGTTGGTTATATTCAATATAAGAAATAATAACTTGATAGTAAGTGTAACTAAATAATCTAAGGAGGAAATAATTTTGAAAAAGAATCTCAAAATGTTTTTAGCACTATTGGTCGTATTTACTCTTTTTGGAACGACTCTTCCTGCCCTTGCGGCTCCGTATCCATCTAAGGCAGTTGTTGCTGTAGTTCCGTTTGGTCCTGGAGGCGGCAATGATATTCTTATTCGCCTTATTGCGAAATACATATCCCCTGAACTTAATAAACAGGCTTTAGTTGTTGAGAATAAGCCTGGCGCTGGCGGACAGATAGGATGGACAGCTCTGGCCAAGGCAAGACCCGATGGTTATACGATTGGGGCAACCAGCCTCCCTTCGATGATTCTGGTCAAGAGCCTTCGTAAAAATGTGCCTTTCAATCTGGATGATTTCCAGTACATTTGTAACTTCCAGGTCGACCCCATTATCTGGGTCGTCAACAAGGACAGCGAATTTAAGACGGCAAGAGATGTAATGGAATTTGCACGTAAAAACCCCAAGAAACTCAACGTTGCAGGTGACGGTCCTCAGAGCAACACTCAGCTCCAGCATCTAATTGCTTCTAAGCTTCTGAAGATGGATACAAACTTTGTCTCCTACAGTGGTTCAGGTCCCGCTATTACAGCTCTTTTGGGTAAACAGGTAGACTTTGCTGTAACGACATTAAGCTCAGCTATACCGCATATTGAAGGTGGAAGGCTGGTTCCTCTTGTTGTTTTCTATGGTAAAAAACTTCCCGGAATTGATATCAAAACATCCAAGGAAGTATTTGGTATGGATATCCCATCTGCCGGAACAGCGCTTCGCGGAGTAGCAGCTCCCAAGAAGATGAACGCAAAGGATGTTGCCACACTCGAAAAAGCTTTTGAAAGGGTTGCAAAGAATCCTGCCTTCCTTGCTCAGGCGAAATCCCTCGGTCTGACAATAGAGTTCATAGGTAATAAAGAATCAAATAAACTTGTAGAAGATTCAGTAAAGATAGTCGAAGAATATAAATCACTCTTTTAGTTGATTGACCTGTACAAATAATATAATCCTCCGCTTTTTAAGCGGAGGATTTAATTCAGGGGTGAAAATAATCTCTATGAAAAATAAATCTAAAGAAATATTCTTTGCATTAGCTATCACAGTTATTTCTTCGCTTCTACTTTTGGTGAGCTTTACATATCC
>JAAYEY010000199.1 GCA_012728505.1 Synergistaceae bacterium
CCGTTTTTCTCAAGAAAGGGTTCTATTTGCCCCATTCTCTTTATGCAGCCTTCAAATGTGACCATTGTTTTCTCCCCCTTTTTACTCTTTACGCGGATCTATCACTTTTACCGCATCGGCAAAACGTCCATAAGTACCGGTGTTCTTTTCCAACGCTTCTTTGGGATCGGAGCCTTTGCGTATGGCCTCCATCATTTTACCCAGCGAGACATATTTATATCCTATAACTTCGTTGTTTTCATCGAGTCCCAGCTCCATAATGTAGCCCTCTGTCATCTCAAGATATCTGACGCCTTTTGGGAGAGATCCGTACATTGTTCCTATTTGAGAACGAAGCCCTTTGCCAAGGTCTTCAAGTCCTGCACCTACAGTAAGCCCACCCTCCGAGAATGCGCTCTGGCTCCTGCCATAGGCTATCTGTAAAAACAGTTCCCTCATTGCAACGTTTATTGCATCGCATACGAGGTCGGTGTTAAGAGCTTCAAGCAACGTCTTACCGGGAAGTATTTCGGCAGCCATAGCCGCTGAATGAGTCATTCCAGAACAGCCAAGAGTTTCAACAAGTGCTTCCTGGATAATCCCCTCTTTTACGTTCAGCGTAAGTTTGCATGCTCCCTGCTGTGGAGCGCACCAGCCCACTCCGTGAGTGAAACCTGATATGTCTGATATCTGTTTCGATTCTACCCACTTTCCCTCTTCAGGGATTGGAGCAGGTCCGTGTTTAGGGCCTTTTGCAACGCATACCATGTCTTCAATTTCCCTTGAACATTGCATTATGACTCATCCTCCATAATAATTTTTCACATTTATTAATCTATGAGCTTTCCCAACTGTTGTTAATTGCGGATAATGCTGCGGCAGAAACGTGCCGCGTGAAGCTGCCAGGTGTAACATCTGGCGTGAAACTGCAACGTGAAACGTGTTGCGTGAAGCAATAGTGAAGCAATTGTTTAGGATCCAATTCGTTGCGGCTGCTTTGGGCCGGTGCCTTTAACAACCGCTTCACTACGGCTTCACCATTGCTTCACGGCGATAAAATCGCCGCTTCACGCGGCTGTTTTTAGCCGCAGCCTTATCAGTATTCCCAGTCAAATTCCGGGCTGCCCGCTTCAATAAGCCTTTTCTTCATGTCGCTGCAAATTTTTTTCAAAGCTTCTTCTGTTCGACCCTCACATCTTGCAACAAGCACAGGCTGAGTGTTAGAGACTCTAACAAGCCCCCAGCCGTTTCCGTAAACGATTCTGACCCCATCCACCGTTATAGTGTCAAGTTTCTCAGAAAGGGCTTTTTGCTTGAATCTATCTACCACTTCAAATTTTAAATCATCCGGACAATCATATCTTGTTTCTAAAGTTGATGGATATATAGGTATAACGGACATGAGCTCCGATAATTTACTATCACTGTTTGAAAGGATTCTGCAGAGGCGGCCTGCCGCATAGAAGGCATCATCGTATCCGTAGTATTCATCGGCAAAAAACATATGACCCGAGACTTCTCCGGAAAAAAGGGCGTTCTCTTCACGCATCTTGGCCTTTACAAGAGAGTGCCCTGAGTTCCACCATATGGGCTTCCCACCAAGCTTTATAATCTCTTCGGGAAGGGCCATAGAGCTCTTTATTTCGCAAATCGCGACAGCTCCAGGGTTCTTGGGAAGTATCTCCTTCCAGTAAAGTGCCATCAGCCTGTCTCCCCATACAATCTCGCCTTTGTCATCGACTACGCCAATACGGTCAGAGTCTCCGTCAAAACCAACACCAAGATCGGCTCCTTCGGTCAAAACAGTTTCGATCAGTTTAGTAAGATTTTCTCTCTTGGTAGGATCGGGATGGTGGTTTGGGAATGAACCGTCCGGCTCGCTGTAAAGCTCTATTACCTCGCAGCCTATCCTTCTGAGGAACTCCGGAGCATATATACCTGCAGTACCGTTGGCGGAATCACATACTATCTTCGGCTTGTGCGCTCCAAGTTTTATCTTCGAGACAAGCATGTCCAGATACTCTTCGTTTATATCTGAAAAAGTGAGGGAACCGCGATTTTCGGCAGTTTTCATTCGGTCTTCTTTTATTATTCTAAGGATCTCCTGGATGTCATCTCCCCAAAGGGTAGCTTTATCATATGCTACCTTCAATCCGTTGAACTCCTCGGGGTTGTGACTTCCTGTTACCATGATCCCTCCCTCCACATCAAAGTGGTACATGCTCCAGTAAAATGTCGGAGTTGAGACAAATCCTATGTCCCTTACACTGATTCCAGCCTCCATCATTCCTGCTGCAGCAGCTGCTTTAATTCTTTTTGTGGAAAAACGGGCATCCCCACCGAGAGTGGCTTTCCTAATTCCCCTATCCATCAGCCAGGTACCGTAGGCGTGTCCTATTGACCGTACAAACTCATCGGTAAGCTCTGTCTCTGCTATACCTCTGATGTCATACTCCCTAAAAATGTGTTCGGGCACGAATGCCATTTGAGCACCTCCATTAAAGTAACCTGTCTTACAATTATAGACTAATGATATCTTTTACTCCAGTCATGGCGCTTTATGGACTTGTTGATAAATTTCTTATATAATTTACATTAGGTAATTTCCTTTTTTTCTTTTATAAAGCTGTAAAAATATTCCAATAAAGGGATGACGACATGGAAAAAATAAGAATCCAAAAAACTACTGCTCCAAAACCTAAGTGTGACGTGAGCAAGGTGGGATTCGGAACCGTTTTCTCCGACCATATGTTTATTATGGATTACGAGAAAGAAAAAGGGTGGTTTGACCCCAGGATCGTTCCCTTTGGCCCTTTCCAAATCTCTCCAGCCGCAACTGTGTTACACTATGCGCCCGAAATATTTGAGGGAATGAAAGCCTACCGTAATCCTGAAGGAAAAATACAGCTCTTCCGGCCTATCGAGAACGTGAAAAGGATGAATGTTTCCGCTGAGAGAATGTGTCTGCCCCTGATCGATGAGGAAATCATGATGGAGGCTCTTAAAGAGCTGGTTAAGGTCGATCAGGACTGGGTACCCAGCGAGCCTGATACCTCGCTGTATATAAGGCCCTTCATGTTCGGGACAGACGAGCAGCTCGGGATACACACCCCATACCACTGTATATTCTCTATAATCACATGTCCTGTCGGATCATACTTCCCCGAAGGCGTAAATCCTGTCAAAATAGTTATAGAAAAGGATGATGTCAGAGCTGTTAAGGGCGGCACTGGTTATGTAAAGTGCGGCGGCAACTATGCTGCCTCTCTGCGTGCAGGAGAAAAAGCCTCGGCAGAGGGGTATTCACAGGTGCTATGGCTCGACGGAGCTGAGAGAAAGTATATCGAAGAAGCAGGCGGAATGAACGTCATGTTCAAAATCGACGGAAAGGTCGTGACCCCAGCCCTTATGGGATCAGTTCTATCCGGGATAACCAGGAAATCAATAATACAGATACTTGAATCATGGAACATCCCCGTAGAAGAACGCCTTCTCAGCCTAGATGAACTGCTGGATTCGATAAGGACTGGAAGACTTGAGGAGTCTTGGTGCTGCGGTACTGCTGCAGTAATATCACCGATAGGGGAACTTGCTTTTGATAACATCAAATATACAATAAATGACTTCAAGACCGGCTCTCTGACAAAAAAACTATACGATGAACTCACAGGCATCCAGTGGGGTAAGAGACCGGACCCCTTCGGCTGGACTGTTCCGGTAATATAAACCTGTCTTGGAAACTATATTCCTATACTAAATGCGGCCCGGAGTCCCGGACCGCATTTGATTTAATCCTTCAATATCAGCAGTCTTCGGGCATGTTTTCCATAAAACCTTTTGCCTCTTGATCGAACATTATCAGCCTTACTGACAAGTTTCTAATCTGTGCCCTCACTTGCTCCGGGGATGTTCCTCCCAGTGTATTTCTCCTCTCCATCGACTTTCTTGGTGAAAGTAGCGGTAGCAAGTCACCTTTGACTTCCGGTATTATGTTCTGCCATTCCTCAAGAGAAAGGGAAGTGAGAGGTTTTTTATTCTCTATACAGTATTTGACTATACGTCCGACCTTCTCATGGGCATTTCTGAAGGGAACACCCTGAAGAACAAGGTATTCTGCGACATCTGTGGCCAGGATAAGCCCGTCGCTGAAACCTCTGTTAGCTGCTTCCTCATCTACCTCAACCTCTCTTACAAGAGCAGGCAGAACAGAAAAAATACCGTGCAGGCACTCCAATGTCCTTAACAGGGGCCTCTTATCATCCTGAAGATCTCTATTGTAGGTAAGAGGGATGCCCTTGGTCATTGTTAAAAGCTCAACTAGGGCTCCGTTGAGCTGCCCGGCCTTTCCTCTCAATATCTCAAGGACATCCGGATTTTTTTTCTGGGGCATTATGCTTGATCCTGTGCAGAAAGAGTCGGGAAGCCTGACCCATCCAAACTCTGCAGAGAAATAAATTATTAAGTCTTCCGCAAGCCTACTCACATGGCCTCCGAATACAGCTGCAAAATAGAGCACATCCATGAAATGATCCCTATGGGCTACGGTGTCCATACTGTTACCTGAGACGGAGGCAAAGCCAAGGTCTCGGCATGTAAATTCTCTGTCAATTGGGAGAGTCGAACCTGCCAAAGCACCGCATCCCAGAGGAGATTCATTGACTGAATCGTAAGCGTCGAATAGACGTTTTGCGTCACGCACAAAGGCATGCGAATGAGCCATCCAGAACTGGCCCATCGATATCGGTTGGGCCTGTTGCAGATGAGTATATCCGGGAACAACTATCTCAGAATGCTCTTCAGCCTTTTTCAGGAGAGAGGAGATGAGATCCTTCATGCCTTCCCAGATTTCCAGAAGCTCCCTGCGCAGGTAAAGACGGACTGTAGTGTTTGCCTGGTCGTTACGGCTACGACCCATGTGGAGTTTAGCTCCTGTTGGACCGCAAAGCTCTATCAACCTAGATTCTATGTTCATGTGTACATCTTCTAAAGATACTTTGGGGACGAACTTCCCTTTTCTGATTTCTTCAGCAATTAGACAGAGATTTTTTTCTATTAGCAAAGCCTCTTCACCAGAAAGAAGCCCGACATGTCCCAACATCCTTACATGGGCTATGCTCCCTCTTATATCGTCTATCGCCATTCTCCAGTCAATATCTAGGGACTGGGTAAAATTTATTACCGCTTCATTTGTATCTTGAGAAAAACGTCCTTTCCACACTATCTACCCCCACCTTTCCATCTTATACCGCAATTCTTTTGTATAAGACTCTATACAAGTGAAAAACATTATAACAGCAGTTCAAGACTCATTTCCTGTATTGTTTTTCTGCTCTGTCAGTACGGCTATATGTATCTGTAGTACGGCCATTGATATCACATCAAGCGTGTTATGATAAAAAACACCTCGTAAAGGTGAGGCATCGGAACTGGAAAGGTAACGAGTATAAATTGCCGGTATATCTCTGCCTGGGATATCTTCGGTGCTTCTGTGGACACCTAGGATCCTTTGCTCTATTGAAGAAAGAGAACAGGAAGGAAGCCTGCCTCTATAAAAACGCCTTGCCAGCATCAACAAATCCATGTGAGGATGACCCTCCCAGATCGGGGCTGACTTTGCAAGCCTGTATCTGATCCTAAGCATCGGAAGATCGAAAGCTTTTCCGTTATAAGTAACAAGTCCGTAATCATCCTCTGGGAGCTCCGATTCCAGACACCAAAGCCAGTTTTTCTCCCATGCAGGCCCCGCCATAAATAGCTGGACTACTTTAAATGAACTCTCTGTATTGAAGCCCAAACCTACCAGAAAGGCGTACGCTCCTTTTGCCCCCGAAAGGCCTGTCGTTTCCAGATCTAGATATACCGTCCTGCGTGATCCTCCCCAGGAAGAGAGAAGCTCGCCTGATGAAGAGGGGTCGTTGAGAGCCCTATGCCCGTACTGCCTGCCGTACGGAATCTCGCGCTCCATTCTGTATACTCCCCTGGCCACCCAATCTCCTTCAGGGAGTCCGGAAACATCTATCTCATTGGTAGACTGCTGTGGCTGCGGGGGAGGGATCCTACCAAAAACACCGTCAGGAAGAAAACTGTCCAGCCTTCCGAAGAATTCCTGATCACGGCCTTTATAATCTTTCATTTTTCTCTTACCAAATCTATAACAGCTATCTCAGGTGGTGCCATCAGCCTAACAGGCGGACCCACAAATCCTGCACCATTGCTCACATAGATAAGTCCTCCACACTTAAGTTTTTTAAGCCCTCGACCATATCCCGCTATCCTGTGCCTTGAAGAGAAAAGAGGAAAAAGCTGCCCCCCGTGTGTGTGACCTGAAAGCTGAAGATCAAAGTGCCCTTCTGTTCCCGTTTCAACTATTGGGCGATGCCTTAGAAGAAGAAGAAATTTCTCTCTCTGCTCTCTTTCGTAAGAAAGCACCATGGTCTCGGAGCGTGAAAGGTTCCACTGTTCTTTTATCATATGGTCTCTGTCATCCGCACCTGCAATAATTATTCCTCCCGCTTCGACAGCCTCAGTCCTCAGTACCTTCATTCCGGAGGATTCCATAAAGAAGACCGCTTCATCAATGTCATCGTAATAATCATGGTTTCCCGGCACAGCATACATTCCGTACTTCGGTCTGATACGCCTTAACATAGAAATCTCACGTTTTCGTCCTGTCAGTTTCCCGTCAGCTAGGTCCCCTGTAACAACAACAATATCAGGATCTACCTCTCTGACCCTTCGTAGGATCTGTGCAAGGAGCGGAAGCCCTACAAAGGGACCCAGATGAAGGTCTGTAAGCTGAACTATCCTTAACCTTTCGCAGCCTTTCGGCAGTTTGGAGGTTCGGACCGTTATCATGGTCTTTTGAATGGTATTGGCCTGCTTTATTCCCATTCCTACCAAAACAAAACTGATAGAAAAAGGGATAATTAGCCCTACTCCCAGTGATAGAGGCAAACCGGTCGCCCATTTTACAAGATCCATAAGGATAATGAAGAAAAATGTAAATACGACAAAGAGTATCCATATCCCGCCAACCCGATCCGTCCATTTTCTTCCTACCACCGAACTTATACTTTTCGTCCTCCTCGAAACAAAGAGAAGGAACATCATAAAGAGGCTTATGGCCAGCCAACCAAAACTTAACAAGCCCTGGCCGGCAGCGTCTGCTATTCTAAAAAATATAAAAAAGTGGATAAAGAGAACAGCCGCACCTAATATGACCCAAAGTGCCGGATGTTCGGAGAATCTTTTCTCGTAAGCCTTATTTTTCATTTATATCTGCGCCGAATATAGTCTTCCGAATGATTCAAGGATCTTCTGCCAAAGCGGTCTCTTTGCCCATTCGCTTAAAGTCAGCTCGGCAGAATCTTCAATATCCGCAAGGAACTGTTCTGCAAATTCGGAATTTAGGTCTTTGTCATATATAAAGAGTTGGTTTTCAAAGTTTATTTCAAGACTCCTTACGTCCATGTTGCATGTGCCTACTGAAGAGATATCGTCGTCTGCGAGAAGTGCCTTAGTATGGATAAATCCTTTTTGATAATGGTAAATTCTGACACCTGCCCTTAATAGCGGCTCTATGTTCCCTCTGCTTCCCCAAAAAACAAGGAAGTGGTCTTTCTTAGCGGGCATTATCACTCTTACGTCAACACCAGCAAGAGCAGAAGTTGTCATAGCGTTCATAAGAATTGGCCCAGGAACAAGATAAGGGGTGGTTATCCAGGCTCTATCTTTCGCTCTTGATATCATACTGAAGTACCCTCTGGATATTGAATGCCATGCGTTATCTATTCCACTTGCAACTACCTGAAGGGGAAGGATTGGAAGCTCTGAAAGATCGATGTCGAAGGCATTGCCACAGTCATCACATGAAACGTCTTCGCATATTTCACCAGGACTTTCTTTCGACCTCATGCACCAATCATAAAGAAAAATCTTGTGGAGCTCTCCTACTGCCTCTCCTTCAATTCTGGCATGTGTGTCACGCCAGTGTCCTAACTCTCCCTTACCTAGATATTCGTCTCCTATGTTGACTCCTCCGGTAAACGCAACTACTCCGTCAATAACGATTATTTTTCTGTGGTTTCGGAAATTCATTTTTCTTCTGAACATAGGGAAAGATACCGGCATAAAAGAATGAGTGCTTATACCTGATTTATTGAGGCTCTCTACATATTCCCGTTTTAGTGCCCAGCTGCCCACTGCATCATAAAGCACACGGATTTTTACTCCTCTTGCGGCTGCTTCTAAAAGAAGGTCTCGTATCTCTTTGCCTATTTCATCATCTTTTATTATGTAATATTGCATATGAATGAATCGCTGGGCCTTGCGGAGTTCTGTTTTGATCGAGTCAAACGTCGATTCCCCGTTGATCAGCACATCTACTTTGTTTCTTATTGTAAGATCTGCCCCGCCTGAAGAGTGGAGCGCCCTCCCGATGAGAAATCTCTTGTCTTTCGTAAACGGGGTCAGGTCAACTGGAGGAACCTTAGGTGGCTCAAATAATTTCTTGTTTTTGATGTTTTTAAGATCAGGTCCCATTATCATGTACACTACGACTCCAATTACAGGAACAAGCGCTAGGGTCAATAGCCAAAGAATGGTTCTGTCAGGGTTCTGCCCCTCCATAAAAATAACAAGACCGATTAAAAAAGCATAAGCAATAAGTATATGCCATGTATAATTCTTAGCAGTATGGAAAAAAGATGTTACTCGGGCTGTAAACTGTGGATGGATAGAGAGACCTTCTTTTACGGAATAAATAATAGTTCTGTCTATAAAATCGATTATTGTCGGCATAAGTCCGGCCAAAAAAGCCACCAAAATCATTAGCAAAACAATTTTTGTCGTCTTCCACATAAATAACTCACGCCCCTCAGCAATCTATTATATCTGATATAATTTATAGTCGTAAACGTAACTACGCAAGAACTGGAGAGATTGCTATGATCCGTTTAAATTTTGAGCCACGTCTGGATATCCCTGGTTGGATAAATGTCTTAATACCAGTGGCAGCAGTCATCTTCGGTCTCTTTGCAGGGGGTATTCTTTTTTTTATTCTCGGAGTCAACCCTTTTCAAGCTTATTGGGCCGTCTTGATAGGTGCATTCGGCAGTATATACGGTTTGAGCGAAATAGTAACCAAAGCAATCCCCCTAATGTTTACAGCGCTGGCCGGGCTGATTTGCTATAAAATGCTCATATGGAACATCGGAGCGGAAGGACAGCTCTGTATGGGAGCAATCGCAACCGTGGCAGCGGTAAGATATTTGTTCGTAGACAGCTGGGTCATTATGTTCATAATAATGTTTATTGCAGCAGCCTTGGCAGGCGGAATCTGGGGAGGCATAGCCGGATTTCTCAGGGCAAAATGGAACGTTAACGAAACGATAACGACATTGATGCTGAATTACGTTGCAATAAACATCTCTGAATATTTTATTTACGGTCCATGGAAAGATCCAATGAGCATGGGGTTCCCTTTCACCGCTAATTTTCCCGATTCTGCGAGGCTATGGGTTTGGGGTAATACAAGGATACACGCAGGAATCTTTGTTGCTTTAACAATAGCTGTAATCTTGCAAGTACTGCTTAAAAGAAGCAAGTGGGGATATGAGATCAGGGTCATAGGAGAAAATCCCCGTGCTGCGCGTTACGGTGGTATGAACATTGCTCATAACATCCTTCTGGTAACTTTCATCGGAGGCGCGGTAGCAGGACTTGCGGGGATGAGTGAGATGGCTGGGCTCCACGGCAGAATGAGCCGAGGCTTCACATTGGGTTACGGTTACACAGGGATACTTGTTGCATGGCTTGCCAGACTTTCCCCAATTTATGTCCCACTAGTCTCCTTTCTGATGGGGGTTCTACTTGTAGGAGGAGATACTCTTCAGGTCGTCATGGGGCTACCTCTCGCAAGCATCCAGATTCTCCAGGGATTGATACTTTTTTCGGTGCTTGCTGCCGAGACGCTTTCAAAATATAAGATTAGACTTATCAGAATTTCTGCCGGCCCGGCAGAGGAGGCAAAATAGATGGATTTCTTGATAGCTATCATGGCTTCTGCCGTCAGAAGCGGAACGCCTGTGCTTTTCGCTACACTAGGTGAGGTCGTCTCGGAAAGGGCCGGAGTGATGAACCTTGGACTTGAGGGAGTAATGCTTATAGGAGCCTACACCGGTTTTGCTGTAACAAGAGCAACAGGAAACCCTTGGCTTGGCATACTGGCGTCGTTTGCCGCAGGTGCCGCAATAACACTTATCCATTCATTTCTGTGCATCACTCTTATGTGCAACCAGGTTGTCAGCGGCCTTGCTATGGTCCTCACCGGCTACGGCCTTAGTGCTCTTCTCGGCAGGAATGTTATTGGAGAAACTATATCGGGCATGGCACCCCTTAAACTACCCATTTTAGGAGATATCCCCTTTATAGGTCCAATATTTTTTCAGCACAACGCTATGGTCTACGCTTCATATCTGCTTACCGCCGCGTTATGTTGGTTTTTGTTCAGAACAAGACCCGGACTCAATTTAAGAGCAGTCGGAGAAAATCCTAGAGCTGCAGATGCTATGGGAATTCCAGTTTCGGCAATACGTTACTTTTACTCCATATTTGGCGGAGGGCTGGCTGGTATCGGAGGCGGTTATCTCTCCGTAGTCTACGCTCAGATGTGGATCGAGGGGATGACGTCCGGACGAGGCTGGATAGCAGTTGCTCTTGTTATATTCGGACTTTGGAATCCTGCACGCGCAGCAGTCGGAGCATACCTCTTCGGAGGAGTTGAAGCTCTGCAGCTAAGAATGCAGGCTATGGGAACTAGTATTTCCGCATCTCTGCTTCTGACTCTCCCATATCTAATGACGATTATTGTGCTTACAATTGTTGCAATAAGGGCTGACAAAGGGATAATGCTAAGAGCTCCTGCCGCCCTCAGCGTCCCGTTCAGACGAGAAGACAGGGATTAAAAACAGGCAGTACCGCCGAAAATTTTTTTGCTTTTGTCCTGTTTCTACAATCTTTATCTGATTCTCAACAATAATCATGAGAGGATGATATGTTTTGCTTAAGAAACATGCTCAGGAAATTTCTGAATATCTTAGCGGATTGATGGGCAGAAGCATCATAATAACAGATATTAACGGAATAATTATCGGAGCTCCTGCAAAGGAGCGGCTGGGTGAATTCCACCCTCCCTCTCTTCCATGCATAAAATATAAAAAAATGAGTTTCGATGATGAAGACGCAGCCCGAAAATTCGGAGTATGGTACCCCGGATCCACATTCCCTCTTTTCTTTAACAACCAGGTAATCGGTACGGCGGCTATTGCAGGAGAACCCAAGATAGTACTTCAATTTTCATCACTTGTTAAAAGCCAGATCGAAAGTATGCTTCGAGAAAAAATATACGCTCCCTCGCTCCGCACACCGCAGAGTAAAATTGATGAACTGGTGCGTGACATAAGCACTTTTGACCCAAGAAGAGAAGATATTTCTAAACTGCCTGAAAGAGCCGAAAGGTTAGGCATCCAGCTTGATGTACCAAGGGGAGTAATTACTATATTTTTCTCGAATTTTCGAGGTCTGGAGCTTGAAAAAAACCCCGTCCGACTTTCATACAAAAGCAACTCCGATCCAATAGCGGATGAAATAGATTATGGAGCGACCCGAACAAGAATAATTGAAATATTAAGAGAGGTCTTCTCTGATCCACAGAACATCATAGCATCGGTATCGAGAGATAAATTCGTTATATTTTACAAGCTGGAAAACTATGGCGAACGAGATTTCTCGGTGTCTCTAAGCAACGCCAAATCCCTTTCACAAGAGATATGGGATAAACTACAAGATGCTTCTATTGAGACGATCATAGGTGTAGGACACCCTGCCCAGAACCTTTACGAGATGCCTTTTGCATACAGCAATGCCTGGGAAGTAGTTTCTATAGCTGACAAACTATCCATGCCACCAGCGGTCTATTGTTTTAATGAAATGCTTCTTGAGCATCTTCTCCTCTCAGTAAAACCTCATTATTCTCTCAAGTATTTAGAGAAAAAACTTGCCGATTCTCAGAAAGACAATGATACAGCCGACCTTGTTGAAACATTCTCAACATACTGCGAATGTTTCTTCAGTAAACAGAAAGCAGCGGAAAAACTCCACCTTCACAGAAACACTCTCGCCTACAGACTTGCAAAAACAGAGGAAAAATTCGATTTGTCTATGGACAATTTTGAAGAGGTTATTTCCTTCTATCTTGTTATCCTTATGAAAAAACTTGGAAGCCTGGGAGAGACAAGATACTAAAAACAATCCTGTTATAAAAACAAAAAGAACCGGCCCCCGCACAAAACAATAATTCGGGGGCCGATTCTTTATCGTGCTTGTAAATGCCGTTGGGAGGCTTTTACTTAACTATCTGGTCCGATATTATTTTCATTTCCTTCTTGAATTCATCCATGAGTCCCTTGCCTTTGCTCTGGTCAAGTTTGCTCCATGTAACGGCAAAAGCGTCCATCATAGGTTTAAGCTCTTTAGCTGTGTACATATGGACTTTTATACCCCTCTTCTTCATAAGATCGAGGTATTTCTGGTCATTTGCTTTTGCGTTTGTAATGCTTCGGGCAGCCTGTTTGCTTACAGCCTCTTTAAGTATTTTCTGGTCTCCTGCAGAAAGCTTATTCCATACTTTGTCACTTACCATTATGCCAAGACATTCGGTATTCTTATTAAAGTTATACCAATGTTTGATTACATCACCAAAAGTTGTGTAGGCTGCAACTATAGAATAGCCGGTATCTCCGTCACACACACCCGTCTGCATCGCCTGGTAAACATCTGCAAAGGGGATTGAAATGGTACGGAATCCCGCTCCTTCGAGTGCCGTCTTAAATACGTCCATGTTAGGGATTCGTAGAAGAAGACCTTTGTCAACCTTAGGATCGAGAGGATTTCTCATTTCTTTTACAGTGCCTATTCCCACCATGCCTTCAAGATACATTCCCAAAAGTTTTACTCCAAGGCGGGAGTTAAATTCATCCATTTTTTTGAAAAACCAACCATTCGGGTCATAGACTTTTGTAACTTGTTCATAGCTGCTTGTGTAGCCCTGAACGTATATCAAATCCATTCTGTTGTCGAACTGGCTGGGGAAAGATATGCAGGCCATTTCGATAGTGCCTCTTATCAATTCTTCATATACCAGAGAATAGTCGCCGAGCTGGTTTGCCGGAAAGACCTTAATCTGAACCCTGTTATTCGTCTTTTGCGCGACTTCCTTGGCAATCTCATTCATAGATATCGTAGCGAAATGTTCCGGGGGGTTCTGTCCTGCGAACTTAAGCACTACAGGCGCTGCAATCGCCGGGTTGGCTATTAGGCTAATCAGAAAAGCCATACAGAATATACACATTAACGAAAAAAACGTTGAACTCTTTTTACCAGTCATATCTACCACTCCCACTTTTTTTGTGTCTGTTTGTTGTTAAAGACTTACTCTTTGCTTGCCAGAAGTGAATCCGCACACTCAGGCAACAGCGTTAGATCAGTAACTATCCCTATACCCATTTTTCCCAAATCTGAGGTTACATCAATAGGAACAGTTCCTTCTTCCGTGTTTTGGTTTAAAACACCGCCCATACAAATCGGAAAGCTAACATTCTGCTCTTCCATTTCATCCAGAGTGTTTCTTGCATACTCAAGAGCCATACCGTTGTGAGTACTTATGAAAATAATTTCAACTTTGGATTCAACAGCAGCAATAACAACTTCATCCGGATTTCGTTCCGCACCGATGTTAACGACCACACATCCTGCTTGATTCAGCAGTTTATCAATCAGTAACAGACCATGTTCGTGTACGTCGGTAGATGCCAGAAGCACTCTGCGTCCAGTGAGCTTCTCCTTAACTTCATTGCTATTAAAATATGGAGTCCATATATCAACCTGCTCCAGGGTTTTCGTAAAAATGTCATTCGGTATAGATAATGATTCTCCTTCATCCGCGATACCACTCTTTGCGGAAGGGTTAAAAGTGTCTTCAAAAAATCTTGGGCCGAGAGACTTCAAGATATAAAGAATTTGCACAGCATCTTTAATGTCAACACCCGACTCTTCCAAATATGAGAGTGCGTCATTAAAAATCCTCTTGCCTTTCTTACATACGGCTCCGGCAAACTTCTTTGGTTCGCTAAAATCGACGTGGGGTTGCATCCTTCTCGCTATTTTCTCGATGTCTCTTCCCCACAGCTGCACCTCACATATTTCTTCGAGGGAGGGGGCTCTCTGAGCTTCTGTGAACGGAACAGGCAAAACTGCGTGTCCTGTAGGACATTGAATCTGTGTCATGATATCCCACAAAAGATATTCGGCTGTAAGAGCGCGGTTTTTCTCCGGGTCGTTGTCTGAGGATATTGTGTCTCCATAAAACATGGAGCCTACGCAATCGTGGTTATGAATATTGTCCAGAGCGAAGACCCACCCTGAGCGTTTGATAGGGTCTGAGACGAGACCTCCTACACAATGGGCTAATTTTGCTCCAAGAAGATCCTCAACAATGTATTTTTCAAGATAAGCCCATGCGGCATTTGTGCTGCAATCTAGGAAGAGTGCACCAAAACCGTCGTCGAGATAAGAGTGCATCAGCGTTCCTTTTTCCCGGAGGCAACCCATTATTCCAATGGCCTTAACTGTCTCAATTGTAGTCAAATCCTTGCGTTTCCACATAGGAGCCTCATGCGCGAAAAACTGGGACAAGTTGCCTATTGTAGTTACACCCGACTGGAGAGCTAAAATTGTGTTTTCTGTTGAGGCAGGGAAACCTATGATGAAATCTCCCATATGGGGCTGAATAGGAGCAGCCTGTGCCACCTGCATCCAGTCCTCGTCGGTTTCAAGATATGGGCCGCTTTCCTGAGGGGCCAATTTTCTAAAATCTTTTGGCAGAGACATTCTCCTGTCAAGACATATCCCAGCCCTATCCATAACAAAGCTGTTATCTTCAGCAAAATCATAAAGCTTTTCAAGCGCAGATGCTGTTTCTGCCCACGTGTTCATTCCTATATGTGCGTGATACATGATATGTCCGTTTTTTATGCTTCTACGTTTATATTCAAGCTCGGAAGAGACGTCGTACTTATTCATGAACATAGAACGCCCAATTTTTATTGAGGATGCAATCTCTTTTGATTCACAAAGGACGGCTTCCATTTTGGGGAGTTTAGCCGAAGACAACAAATCTTTTATATTTCTTCTCTGTTCAATCATTTTCATTGTCCCCATTCATTTTACTTAAATAAACATGATTAAATGCCTTTTAATTTGTTCTTATTTCTCTATGTGTAAAGTATAACTTGATACTCACATTTCGTCATCGTAATTTATACATAAAAAAACTAGTTAATTAGCTTATCTTTTGTGCGCTTAGCACAAAGTATTTTTCGTATATTACAAAGCTACGAAAAGTCGTCTGCCTGCTGCAAATGATTCACAACCGCCCTGCATTCAATCGATACCGAAAGCAGAGATGCTATATTCTTAGCATCTCCTACATAACTGAAACTATGGTCTAAAACAATGTTGTTTGCACGGTATCCCATTCTCTCGGCCAGTTTTCGAAGATATCTTTTACCAGCTTCTTCTGTTACGTCCAGTAGCTCTTGATAATTATTGGAAACTTTGGTGGCATCCGGAAGGAATGCCGTAAAACTTTCATCACTGAAGCTGTGCATAATAAATATCCTGCAGCTGAGTTCCATGGAGCTTACTGCCGCTCCGACAGCTCCAGCAACATCTCCATTTTGTGGTACGGAAATCTTTATATCATTATTTTTTCCAATTTCCGCAAAAACTTTTGCGGGCATGCCAACGTATACCCTCGGCAGTAAACCATAATGGGATGTGTATTCTTTTATCGAGTATTCGAGAATGGAATTTGCTTTTAATGATATCTTTCTGGCAAAATCAGAACTGTTCATATCATACTGTTTTCCAATAATCAATGATGCCGTCTTAGATATACCCGTTTCCCCAACTTCCGACAATCCCAGTGTGTTGAATGCATCTGTTGGTGTATAGGAAAATTCTTTTGCTTGTCCTTCTTCCGGGACGGCCATGTTCAACTTATCTGACTGGTACCGCGACGGCTCTTTCTCTGTCAAGCAGCAATCAATATAATCCGACGGTCGAAAAGTTTCATTTTTTGAATTGATAGGCCGAGTAAAATGTTTCTTTTTAAAGTAATCTATAAAGCAATCCGCCGAGATTTTAAGCATCTCAGAAGCTCTGCATAGTGGGACAGATCTTTCCGGACCTATCTTGACTTCTTTTGTCTCAGAGATTTCTACTCTGCTATCCCCTCCAAGTGCAATGCTCATTATATGAAGGGAGGGTATCATTGTTTTGTATGATCCGACCTTCGCTCCTTCTACACTGAATACCGCCCTGCCTTTTTCTATCCTGCCAATGTCAGTTGAGGTTCCTCCGATATCAGCAACAATAAAACTGCTTTTTTGATCTCCATCTGCAATGTAATACGCTCCGCGAAGGCTTGCAGCTGGCCCTGAGTAAATCATTTCTATAGGAAATCTTCTGCACCACTCAGCGGGTACCAAGGTACTGTCGCTTTTTAAAAACATAACTGGGCATGTAAGTCCAAATTTTTTTGAAACAGACCTAAGATCGTCAAGCAGCCTTCCGGCGACAGGAACAAGAGATGTATTAAGATAAGCTGTAACAGTCCTTTTTACAGAATTAAGTTTTGAATACGAGAGCTCGTGGCCGCAAGTTACATGGCCTGAACCATTTGACAGTAGTATTTCTTTTGCAGCTATCTCGTGCTGAGGATTTCTAGAGGAGTAAAAGGATGAAACTGTAAAAAGTTCTCCTGCTCTGCTTTTTACAAAATTTGTAACAGCCTCGCGGTCAAAACATTCTCTTTCTTTTCCCCATCCGTTGTGCCCTCCACTTACTATTAAAATTGAAAAGGGTCTAATTGTCTTTTCAATGTCTGAAACAATGTGCGGATATCTTTTAAATCCTATCAATATCAAGTTCGATGGCTCAACTTTGTTTTCAAGCAATGCGTTCGTCGACACAGTCGTTGAAATATTTAAAGAGGCTATTCTCGTACTATTATTCTCATTGCTCCCAATAAGAGCTTCAAGTGCACCTTCTATCGCTTTCGCATATGAGGCGTGCACTGTCGGCATTTTCACAGAAGCAGTTATTTTTCTTTTGATACAGTCATAAAGAGCTCCATCGGTATTTGTGCCTCCGACATCTATTCCGATGTTGCATCTTGAAACGAAATGATTACTCATATCTTGACCTCCTGCAGACAAGAAGAATCGCAACTTTAAAGCTAGTTGTTTCATCTAGAAGTTCAACCATGTAATATGGTTATAAACGCTATTATCTCGCTGATTTCTTAATTATCCTATATAATGCAAAGCAAGATGTCATCGTAGCCTATGCACAAACAAAATGTGCAATAAGACGTTAATGTCGTGCAGGCCGCATATTCTGTACAGGCAAAGTAATAATTATTCGGAGCAGAGGTGGGAGAGGGCGTTATGCGGAAACACCTTAAATTGTTTGCCTTCATTTTATCCATTTTTTTCATTCTTTATCCCATATCTGCATGTTCTCTGGCTTCCACATCCGATGGCGTAATTAAGGGAGCACAAGAACAACATGATGAATGGGGCTTCACACATAAGGAGGGAATCGTTCTGGTTCTTTCCGGAGGAGGGATCAAAGGACTGGCTCATGTCGGAGTTCTTGAAGTCCTTGAACGAGAAGGCATACCCATTGCTGCAATCGTAGGCACCAGTATGGGAGCGGTAATAGGGGGTCTTTACGCATCAGGAAATAGTGTAGCGGAATTGAAGGAGATAATTTCCGAACTTGATTTCATGGAAATAATTTCAAACAGGTCTTCAGCAGAAATAGCAGATTTCAATTATAACAGACCTCCCTCCAGCGGTTCCGCGATGTTCAACCTATACATGGACAAGAATTTGAAACTAAGAAGCAGCAGAGGCTTGCTCCGTGCAAGTGGTCTCTACGCTTTCATGAATGAAACAACGGCGAAAGTATCCGTAACTGATTTCAACCGGTTGCCCATACCATTCGCAGCAATAGCAACAGACCTTGAAACAGGTGAGACAGTAATCTTAAGGGACGGGAATCTTGCATCGGCACTTCGGGGGTCACTTTCCATTCCAGGATTATTTGAGCCGTGGGAAATGGACGGAAGACTCCTTGTTGATGGTGGACTGAAAGCAAATCTACCGGTACTGGAAGCAAAAAAAATGTTTCCCGGCCACCCAATAGTCGCAGTAAATCTTGCACCTAAGGACATCACAAAAAGCAGAGAAGAACTGCGTTCCTTGGTTGAAGTAATGGCTCAGACAATCGAAATTCTTATGGTACAACAGATCGCAGTAAACGAGGCTGCTGCAGACTTGGTAATAACTCCTGACGTCAAAGAATTCAAGGTTTTGCAGTCAAGCGGCTACGATAAGATTGTGGCGCGGGGGGTTGCCGCTGCAGAACCTATGGTCGAACAGCTTCGAAATATCTCTTGCGAACCGGACAGAGAATACTGCGAATTCGCTCACGTAGACCCACCTTCTAAAATAATACCAATTGTCACTGAAATAAGATTTGAAGGTATCCAGAAAAAAATAGCCAATGTTCTGCACAAAAAATATGACAAATGGATAGGAAAACCTCTCGATATGAACGAAGTAGCAAGGACCGTTAAACTTCTTTCAACAGAAGATGATTTCGTTTCGGTAGAGGGACGCGCCCAAAACATTACAGAGGAAAGTGTCGCTGTAATTCTTTCAATAACCAGACCATCAAAGTATGAATTTGGAGTCAGCGGCTATGCGAGCAACACATACCCGGACAGCTGGGTATCGCTCAGCGCTCAGATGCGCGATATTTTCTTCGAAGGAGATGCCGGGTCAGCGGAATTCAGGTTCGGGTCAAAGTGGGGAGCAATGCTCAGATATTTCACTCCAAAAACGGAAAGTGACACGCAGTTCGGACTTGTATTATCGGGTCGGGAAGAGGGTGCTGATCCCAAAAATACTACTGCTTACGACTTCGAACGCTACACGGGGAGAATAGCATGGTACAAACACATAAGCAAGAACACCAGCATAGGTTTGGGCTACGCAATAGAGAGAACCAGCAATATAGAAGGAAGGACACTCGACGGCCCATATTTAAACTTCACATTCAACAATGTAGATGACCCGGTGCTTCCGACGAAAGGTGTCTACCTCAACTCGAACATATGGTTCCCCACAGGAGAGACCACTGTAACAAACACTCACTTCCATACTTATCTACCTGTTTGGCCTTCGTGGAACGTAATTCTATCAGGGGGACTTAAAACGGGCGACGTCGACGACGTAGCTTATGCAGCGACTTTAGGAACTAATGAGGAGCTATTCAGCCTTGCAAATCATCCCCTCCTCGGAGACCAAGCATTCTGGGTACACATAGGAGCGGCAAAGACAATGACAAGATCATGGTGGGGAGGAGTGAAAATCGAGGTGTTCGGCAACTACGGACAGGTAATGAGGGAATGGAAGAACGACGAAGACTGGTGGGAAACAGGTGTATCACTATCTGTCCCTACAACTAATTTCAACACGAGGCTCATGATAGTTTATGATAAAGGTGGCGAATTCACTTTTGGTTACTCTATAGGTATACCTTTGTGGTGGAGTGGGCCTCTGCCTTAGCAAACTGAAAAGGGGTCAAGCTTACATAACATGCTCAAAGAGAGGCCAGAAGGACCGCGGTCAAATGTTCTTCCAGTGTTTGAAACCTTTGCCCAAGACTTCTGATGCTTCAGTTACTACCATGAACGATTTTGGGTGGTTCTTCGCGAGATATCGCTTCAAAACCATAGTCTGTCTCGGGGTCAGGAGACACATTATAGTAGGACGTGGTTCGCCTGAGAAACCTCCCTCACCATAGAGAACAGTAGACCCTCTGTTAAGCTCGTCAGAAATATATTTAACAACCGGCTTTGTATCCTGTGCCATTATGAATACATGGCGGCGTTTATCAAATGACGTAAGGACGCTATCGATCCCCTGCCCTGAAACGTAACTTGCAACAAAACCGTAAAGCATTTTTTCCATTCCGACGATTCCGACAGATCCTCCAAGAATAAGCATGTTTATATAGAAACTGAAACGCCCGACCTCAATACCATACCTTTTCCTAAACACAGCGGTAACTATATCCATGCCGCCACCGCACACTCCCGCGCTGAAAATTAGACCTCCGCCGATTCCTTTAATTATCCCCCCTGCAATTGCAACAAGGAACATGTCGTTTAGCATGGGGAATTTGATAAATTGAAGAGCTTCAAGCAAAAATGAGATCAGAAGTACGTTGTATATTGTCCAGGCAACGAAACGTTTGGACAGCTCTCTCCCTCCCCAAGCCAACAAGAAGACATTCGCCACCAGCGATGAAATGGAGGGTGCAAGGCCGAGAGTATATTTTAGTATTATCGCGATACCCATTACTCCAGAATCTGGAAAACGATAGGGCAGCGTGAAACCTATGACGCCGATGGAATACATCAGGACGCCAATGGTGGATATTGCGAATGTAGACCACTCGTTCCG
>JAAYEY010000200.1 GCA_012728505.1 Synergistaceae bacterium
AGTGAGAATATATATTATAGTGAAGCGAAATCAAAAATAAAACAGACCCACTTAAAAGCAAACTTCATGCTGCTTCTAAATGGGCCTATTTGACTTACTGTCGGGTAGAAAACTACTTCACTGAATTTACAAGTTCTAATGCTTCAGGAAAATCTATTTTCAGTCTCTTTAGTGTCTCTACTGTTGGTACACCTGACTCATTCCATCCGCGTATTGCATACACCTTCTGCTGCAGATCTTCAAAGAGCTCTGTCTTATATTTCCTTAGAATCTCCATGCGATCCTTTAGTTTCTTTTCTGACGCGTCGATGCCTGTGTTTTTCAGGATCTCATCGTCATAATGCTTTTCTCTGGAAAGGTACTCTTCTTCTGTGACAGGTCCCATCGCACGGTATGGCGGCGTGTCTTCAGCTACTCCCCAGAGACCCATTCTTATATTAAGGAGCCTCTGTAGGGTGTGCATCCGTTCGGACTGTTCTAATATACCTTTTTCATCTATCTCGACTCCTGTTACAGCTGTAAATATCTTCACATAGTTATCCACGTGTTCTTGTATACGGAACGGGTTAGGTTTCATGGCGTTGTCTGCCGGTGCTATATCTGCCCAGGGCATCTTGCAAAGTCCCACAAGTCCCATCCATGTCCTGAAAAGACTGAACCAGAGGATCTCTTCTGCTCTTCTCTCATTGGTCGGGATAAAGTTGCTGAGTTCCATTCCCATCATCCATGTTTCATCATGCTGGGGACCTTTATTGGCCATCGCATACCCAGACCACTGAGCTGGGGTGTCTTTTGTTACATATTCTGAATACTCAAGTCCTTTGTTTTCCATACCGATGTCATGGAGGAATTTGGCGTCAGCTCCGAAGTTTTCTACAAAGTATTTTTTCATGTATCGAATACCCTTGTTTGCGATTAGACCAAAACCGACTCCATCTGCCATTTGGTGTAGGAGCTCCAGAGCAGCATCCTGATTTCCGAAGTGGAGTTCAAGCCCCCCGGTTTTTTCTTTGTCAAGTATACCGGCCTCGTAGCACTCCATGATGAATGCCATCCCGGTCCCTGCTGAAATCGAGTCCATACCGTATGTGTCGAGGTAGAAGTTCATTTCAAGTATGTGGCTGGGGCTAAATATTCCACAGTTTGTACCGACAGCAGCTAGAGTCTCATATTCAGGACCATCTACTAGCACCAGTTGCCCCTTATATGGGCCTGTTTTTAAGGGAAACTGGGAAACAGATTTTGCACATTGCATGGTGCATCCGTACCAACATCCGTCTGGTTTGTCCTGAGAAAATAGTTTTTCCCAGATGGGATCGGCGACTTTCCAGGCCTCAGGATGGCTCCCGTATTTATAGTTGTTAACAGGAAGGAGATGAACAGCATTGCAGTATTTTACAAGCTGTGGGGTACCTACCCTTCTCATGTTGAGATAACCTCTGTCAAGCTCGAAGCATTCCTTGTGGACTATCTGACCGAGTTCGTTAAGAGTCTTCTCGTCTGCAGGATTATTAAAATTACCGATAGGTTTGGAGGTTTTAACTACTATAGCCTTGATTCCCTTGTCCTCCAGAACCATACCAATACCACCGCGTCCTGCCTGTTTCATCCTCACACCTTTGCGCGGGATGTCGTACATAGAAAAATTGAGCATCGACATTGGGCTCGTTTTGCTTGCTCTTCCTGTACAGATAACTGCTACGTGATGTTTTCTCTCATGCACCTGTCCAAAGAAGTCTGTTAAGTTCTCACAGATGAGGTGAGAATCAACCGCTTCTATGAAGTCTTCGACCACGGAAACCTTGCCGTTATCACCATCGATGTAAATTATGACTGGTTTTTCGGATTTGCCTGTTATTTCAATTGCATCCCAGCCAGACATCTTCAATAGAGGCCCAAAATGACCGCCCACGTTTGAATCTATTGGTACTCCTGTCATTGGTGAAAGTGACATCACCAGTGATTTACCCGTACCTGGATACTGTGTTATGCCACAGATAGGACCTCCTGAAACTATTATCGGAACTTCGGGATTATTCCACTTCATACCAGGTTTAAGTCTCTCCCAGAGGGACTTGAGGCCCAACCCTCTGCCACCAACAAACAGCTCTTTTTCTTTCTCTGTTATTTCCGCTTTGGTAATTTTGCATGCTGATAAATCAACCTTGAGATATCCTCCAGCGTAACCTTTTTCTACTCTGGCAGGTGTGTATCCCCAAGAACACACCTCTTTAAGTTCTTTTACCTCAATGGTTTTTCCTGCTTTGTTCATCATTGAACTAGCCATAAATATTCCTCCCCCAATTTTTGTTCTTTTTATAGATTTGATCATTCTCCCTTATGTAATTTCTAATTTTACTTAGAATAATATTCTCTTTATTATTTGTCTTTTTTTTCTGCAATCTAGTCTTTAAATCAATGAAAGGATTACCATCTGTTTTATTTTTTTGAAGATACGACAACCATGTGGCCGAAGCAGAAGTGTTATTAGGTGTTCATCTTTCCGCCACACTGAAAGAATTTAAAAGTTGAGCGCCAAGGTTTGGCAATACTACAGGCACGTTGTTATTACAACGATTAATTATATTGAAGAAATGTCCGCTTCTTCATCAAACAGGGAGTGAAGAAGCGGACAGCGAGGCCTAATTTGGCCGTAGTTAGCTATAAGTTTTTAAACTCTATCTCCAGTAAGCTTCGTCAAAGAAGCAGTACTCTGTTCCGAGTCCTTTTTTTACTGCCTGGTCGTAGAGTGTCTTGCCCCACGCGATATCATGCAACGGCATGCCACCTGTAACAAACATGATAATCTCGTC
>JAAYEY010000201.1 GCA_012728505.1 Synergistaceae bacterium
AAGTTCTCTGGATAAAGATGTCCTTTGAACGCCTATTCTTTCAGCCAATGCCTTTTTTGTCATGCTAAGCTTGATTATATTTGAGTTTTGCTTTTTGCATTCATAATCAAGGTAGCTTATGATACTCTCACGGATTGTCCTATTCACATAGTGCTTTATCCTATCACCGAGGATGACCGTGTGGTCCGATACATACTCAAGATAGCTCTTTAGAAATTCATGATTATCTGAAAACAAACTGAATAGACGATCCTTGTTTATCTCTAAAATCAAAGTAGCTTCTTTAGCCGTGACGGTCATCGGATAATATGGGTTTTTTGAAAACATCAGATTGCCGCCAAGAACATCACCGTTGAAAAACTCCGCTATTGTCATTAGATTGCCAGACTCGTCAATACGCTCAATAACCACTTTCCCAGAGAGAATGATCTCAAGCTTTGAGCAGACTTCCCCAACAAAATGAACAATATTGTTTTTCCCATACTGGGTTATCTTACAGCTTCCTTCAGTTAAGTACAAATCTATTTCTTGAGGCTTTATTGATTTTATAAGATCAATCTGTCGTATTAGTTCTAAATATTTTATCATAACAAACCCCCGAGGTGTTACATTGGTAACACCTTTTTGTTTGGTATATCATTATAATAGGGTTATATCAATAGGAGGAGGTTAAGTATGGATATATTTACAATTGCGTTCTGGATAATAGCAATTGTTCTGACCGTTATTTCATTCATAAAGGATAAGAAGAAAACATTTGCTGCAATGAAAAAATCAAAGGGTATGATGGGAAATATGTTGGGTCAAATTGTAGCCATCATATTTTTAATCGGTCTTGTCCTGACGTTCATCCCGCCTGAAACAATAAAATCAGTTTTAGGTTCGGCAAACACATTTGTGTCAACCGTCGTTTCGGCGTTTGTTGGGAGCATTACTCTTATACCGGCTTTTGTTGCATTTCCGTTGGTTGGATCTTTGGTTGATGTTGGCGCGAGTATCGTTCCAGCAGTCGCATTCCTTACAACTCTCACAATGGTTGGAATTGTAACTTTCCCGCTCGAAAAGAAAGAGTTCGGGACAAAATTTGCGCTTACCAGAAACGCGCTTAGCTTTGGGTTTGCGATTGTGATCGCACTGACAATGGGGGTGATTCTGTGAAGGCTATATCAATAATAAAAAAGAACAAACTACTTATTTTTGTTGCACTCGCATACCTTGTGGTACTATTTATATCGCCCGACAAGGCAATGAAGTCGGTAGGTAACAGCGTTTATTATCTGGTTGAAATGCTTCAGGTACTGCCAGTTATATTCTTACTCACAGTTGTTATTGAAGCTCTAATTCCGAAAGAAATTATCATGAGAGGGTTCGGAGAAAAATCAGGTTTTAAGGGTAACCTGCTTGCTCTATTGCTTGGGAGTATCTCGGCGGGTCCTATTTATGCCGCATTTCCTATCAGCAAGACTCTGCTTGGGAAAGGTGCAAGCATATCCAACATCGTTATCATATTAAGCTCTTGGGCAGTAATTAAAGTTCCCATGCTTGCCAACGAGGCGAAGTTCCTTGGTGTAAATTTCATGATTATCAGATGGGTGCTTACGGTTATCGCGATATTTATAATGGCTTATATCACCGGCATGATTGTAAAAAAGAAGGATTTACCTATTGATTCCAAAAAGGCGGCAACATTGGAGATTAAAGCAGATTATTGCATCGGTTGTGGTCTCTGTGTTAAGCTCCTTCCGGAGTACTATGAAATGAACGAAAACAAGGCTGTAGTCACGAAAATGCCGGAAGGGAAGGAAGCAATACTGGCTCTCAAGGAATCTGTTGAAAAGTGTCCATCTAAAGCAATTATTCTGAACAAGGAGGAAATAGCATCATGAAATACATAACGAACATCATTCGCATACTTTTTCTCGCTCTTTTCATCTTTCTTCTGGCAAATGGGAAAGTATTACTTTGGCTTGCCTTGTTCGCAGTAAGCTTGGTTGCGGCGCTGATTTTCGGTAGAGTTTACTGCGGCTATGCTTGCCCTATGAATACCCTGATGATCCCTATCGAATGGCTATCCAAAAAGCTAAAGCTTCAAACAGCGGATACACCCAAGTGGCTTAAAAACGGTTATTTCACATGGATAACCTTGGGTATCAGTGTGGCGGTTATGCTTCTGTCAAAAAGACTGCTACACGTTGACTTGCCGATTCTGCCGTTCTGGCTGGT
>JAAYEY010000202.1 GCA_012728505.1 Synergistaceae bacterium
GGCAGCTTCACGCGGCACGCTTCTGCCGCAGCACTATTTATTGTGTGCTAATCTTTATCAGTTTGTCAATGTGGCTTATCAATTTATCGCTATCATGTCCTATAATTATTGATGGATAAAATGCCTGGTTGTTTGCCCTTACAAGGTTGTTGGGTATGTCGAGAAGCTTACCCAGTGTTTTTGCAGTTTCTACAACAGCAGGTTTAGCGTTTATTGGATATACAACGTTGCTGCTCCTGTAGTCGAAATGCTTTGCATTTGCTGACATTACAACTTCAATTCCGATTTTTTGGAGTTTTGATGCTACTTCTGTGCTCAAACCTGACTTCCCTGTTCCATTAAGTACTGCAACAGATTCGGACATAGATCTGATCATACTAAGGAGATTTTCTGCGGACATAAAATCTTCGGTTTTCTTACCCACTGCTTCTTCTTTTTTTATGGTCTCTCCGTTTATTTTAATCTCATCAACAGCCGAGGAATATGACAGTGAGAGTCCGGCAAAGTTATTAGTGTTTTTATTTTCCTTTACATCACCCGAAACAAGCATTTCAAAGGGAGCGTTCAAAAATTCATTTGCCGTCTTAGTGTCGCCTATCCAGTAGCTAAGGTTATTGACTGTAGCTGCTTGGCCATAGAGGGTGGAAAAGAATATCCGTTCTCTGCCAAGCTCATTTTGTGCGAATCCTGCCAGTTGTATTGCAAGACCCGGCGACATGTCTGTCTTGAAAAGCTTCATTATCTGAGCGGTCAGTTCAGGTATTTTTACCAATACCCTCGGATCGTATATTTTCTTTAAGAGCGCTTTTATAAACTGCTGCTGTCTGTGTACTCTTCCGATGTCGCCTAGTGCATCTTTTCTGAATCTTACATAGTGTAGAGCCGTCTTTCCGTCCATTACTTGCAGTCCGGGCTGTATGTTTATATCAAGCTTACCCGCCCTGTCGACATACCTCATTTTCTTTTTGACGTCGATCTCTACTCCGCCAAGTATGTCTACAACCGCAGGAAAACTTACATAGTCCACGATTACATAATATAATATTGGCCGTTCAAGGTATTTTTCTACCGTTGCCTTCAGTAGGTCCGGACCGCCGTACGCAAAAGCATGGTTTAATTTTTGAACCCCATGTCCGGGTATCTGTACCCTTGTATCTCTTGGCAGAGAGAGTATTCTCATGTTTTTATCGTCAATATCAATAGCAGCGAATAAAACAGTATCAGACCTTTTTGAGCCTTCTACATCATCTTCACCCATGATAAGGACATTGAATGTCCCCTGTTCTTTTAGAGTAGCATATTGCGCGCTGCCAGTATCTATTGAACTCACGATTGTGCCAAGAATGTCCTCTGATTTAGTGTGAAGTATCGTGTAAAATTTCAAACCTGCGCCGGCAGTAATTCCTAATATTGCCAGCAGTATTATCATAATTATAGATTTAGAACGCATCAAAGGTGTTTACCTCCATGTAAATATCATCTGACTTTGTACAGTAAATATTTTCTGATAAAATGTTCAACTGATGGAGGGACCAAAAACCGGATGCTTCTGTCTCGCCTTATCCTATCTCTGAGCTCTGTACTTGATATAGCCAGAAGAGGTATTTCTAGTGAGACTATTGCAGACCTAAGGTCTTCGGGCAGTTCTTCCATTCTTTTATAAGTGTATCCATAGCGGTTTACAGCAACAAATTTGCATAAGCTCATAATCTCTTCGGGGTTTTTCCATGAAACTATGTCCATTACGGCATCCAATCCAGTGATAAAGTAGAACTCCGTATCAGCATATTCTGGCATTGCCTTGAGCTGTCTAAGAGTGTCTATTGTATAGCTCTTGCCCGTTTTGTCGATTTCGATTCTTGAAACAGAAAAATATGGACAGTCTACAGTGGCTAAGACGGTCATCATGTACCTGTGCTCTGCAGGAGAGACAGTATCCCCCACTTTATGAGGGGGGTGACCTGTTGGCACGAAAATAACTTCAGAAAGATCGAAGGCCGCATGTGCTTCGTCAGCGGCTCTAAGATGTCCGTAATGTATTGGGTCAAAAGTTCCACCCATAATACCTATCCTTCTCTTAGAACTGTTTGTCATTTTCCTGCCTCTTTTGTCTTATAAGTTTTTGTCTTAATCTATATTTTCAATTCCCAGATCTTCATTAGGTTCTTCCGGTTCTTCAAAATCAGAAGGATAGTAATCAGGGTAGAAGACGAAGTCTCTGCTACCTATGGTTATTAGGTCTCCTTCTACTGCTCCTGCCGCTGCAAGAAGATCTTCTGCCTTGTATTTTCTCATAAGAATAGTAAATCTTGCCACGTTTTCATCTTGATTAAGATCAAAACGTTCAACAGCTTTTTCAAGACGGTGGTGAAGAATTCTGAACCCTCCGCCGTGGAGTGATATTATCTGTATTTTGTTTCTCGATCTTTCGCGCGTTGGTGTACTTTCTACCCGGTCAAGAGCGTAAAGCCTGACTTCACTCTTTGGTCTGGGGTTTTTTTCAGTGAATTCTATTATGTGTTTTACGAGTTCTGGGATTCCCTCTTCCGTGAGGGCACTCAAGGCGCAGAAATTGATTCCTTTTGACTTAAAATAATCTGATAGCCTCTGGATAAGCTCTTCAGGTTCTTCTACCTCATCAAGCTTGTTTGCTACAACAAAGTAAGGACGCTTGTCCAAATCAGGATCAAATGTTCTCATTTCAGTAAGAACTGTTTCCATATCTTCTATAAGTCTATCAAAATCTGAACACTCAAGACTCAAAACATGTATAAGGAGCCTGCTTCGAGCGATGTGCCTCAGGAATTGTATTCCTAAGCCCTTATTCATGTGTGCTCCCTCAATGAGGCCGGGAATATCTGCTATTACTATTCTTTCATGTCCTGTGTTGAGGACTCCCAGATTGGGAGAAAGTGTAGTAAAAGGATAATTTGCTATCTTGGGCTGAGCGTTGGAAATTGCTGCCAGAATGCTGGATTTCCCAACATTGGGGAGTCCTACGAGTCCAACGTCAGCGATAAGCTTGAGTTCGAGCCTGACTTCAACCTCTTCGCCCAGATCGCCATTTTCACAAAACCTGGGTGCTTTTCTGACAGAACTGGAGAAAAAACGGTTACCCTTTCCTCCCTTTCCACCCCTTGCAGCAAGAAAACGGTCTCCTGGTTCTACAAGGTCGGCAAGACCTTCGTTTGTTTCAGCATCATAGATAATCGTACCACAAGGTACTAATACAACTTTATCCTGACCCATAGCACCATTCATTGCACTACCCTTACCGTGTGCGCCGTTGTTTCCCTTTATGTTTCTTTGAGATTCCAAGTCGGCAAGTGTCTGAAGGTTGTTAGTGGCTTCAAAAATAACACTGCCGCCTCTGCCTCCGTTTCCGCCGTCCGGTCCGCCGTTTGGCTTGAACTTTTCACGAAGGAAACTCATACAACCGTTTCCTCCTCTTCCTGCCTTTATGGAAAGTCGCATTGAATCAAGAAATTTCATAATGTTACCACGTCCTTAAAATAATACAAAAGGGGCCCTTGGTATAAAGGCCCCTGGGTTTGTACCTAAATTTGTTCTGGTTTAAAGAGCTTCGGGCTCAATAGTTACGAACTTACGGTCTGCTCTCGTCAAAAAACGCACTTTGCCTGTAGCAAGAGCGAAAAGAGTATGGTCGCGCCCGATTCCCACGTTAAGTCCAGGGTGGAATTTTGTGCCGCGTTGACGCACTATAATAGTTCCAGCATTTACAAACTGTCCGTCACTACGTTTAACGCCAAGATATTTAGGCTGACTGTCCCGGCCGTTAGTAGTACTTCCTTGACCTTTTTTATGTGCCATGACTTATAGATTACCTCCTTTTAGAGTGTTGCTCTAGCCTTCTATACCGTCTACTTGAATAAGTGTGTACTGCTGACGGTGTCCTCTGAATTTACGATAGTTTTTCTTTCTGCGGTATCTGAATACGATAACTTTATCCTCTTTGCCGTGCTCAAGGACTTTACCTGTCACGACCGCGTCCTTAATATAAGGAGTGCCAATCACAGGCCCGTCATCTTTACCGAGAAGTATGACCTTGTCAAAAGATATCTGTTCGCCCTCATCGGCGTGAATCTTTTCAAGACGGAGTTTGTCTCCGGCTTTCACTCTGTACTGCTTACCACCTGTTTCAATAACTGCATACATACTAGTTTTTCCTCCCTCCGCTGCGTGTCAGGCAGCCTTACGGCTTTTATGGCCTGCACCAAGCGTATCCTAGAACCTACGTATTATAGAGAAATACTTTGGTTTAGTCAATAAAATTCGGACTAACCGGGTTTGGTCAAATCTGACCGGTATTTAAAAGGGATCTAGCATGCTCCAATGCTTCGTGAGAATTATCATCACCGGCAAGCATCCTTGCGATTTCTTTCTCGCGTTCTTGGTTCTCTATCTCAAAGATTCCAGTCTCTTCTCCGTCTCTTATTACAAGGAAGTGCTGGTCAGCCATAGCTGCTATCGCGGCTTCGTGGGTTATCAGGATAGCCCTGCAGCGTTTAGAGAGCTCTCTTAACTTGTACCCGGCTAGCAAAGCCGTCTTTCCCCCAAGACCTGCCTCTACCTCATCGAAAACAAGGGTCCCAGGAAGCTGTTCGTCTCCCAAGGAAAGTTGAAGGGCTATGAGGATCCTGCTAAGCTCACCTCCTGAAGCTGTTTTTCCTACTGGTAAGGAGGGTTGATTCAGCATGCTTAGTCTAAAAGAAACTGATTCTGCACCGTTAAAACGAAGTGTGTCCAGTTCTTCTATCTCAATAGAAAAGTGAGCAGACTCCATCGCGAGATCTTTAAGGTGGTGGTTTACTCTTGAAGCAAGATCTGCAGCCGCACTCTTTCTTAATTTACGAAGTTCTATAGCGAGGCCCTTTGTCTTTTTTTTCTTTTCTGCAGCACTTGTTTCAAGTCCTTCAAGCTCAAGGTGGCTCCCTTTGAGCCAAGACATCTCGTTTTTTGCTCTTTCAGCATATTCGAGAAGGTCTTTGCAACTGACAAGATTGAGCGAACGTTTCAGCTTTCTAAGCTGTCCTGTTTTTTTCTCAAGCCGGTCTTTTGCATTTTCTATGTTTTCTTCTGTCGAGAGTTCATGGAGTTCACATTGAAGAAGTTTGGAAACAGACTGAGTTGCAATAAGCATGTTTTCGACGCTTCTTTTCCATTTTTCTGTGTTTAGTGGAGGAGATGCGTAGATTTCTCTGCTTAGAGATTCCAATTCTTCTGTTATGCCTCTTCCTAATGCTCCACCTGAAAATTTTTCATTTATACCAATAAGCGCAATCATTTTATTTTCTTTTAATTCAAGTTCTTTTAATTCTGTTTCCCATTTTTTTTCGCTATCTTCTTCTACTGCCAAGGTTTTTATAACCTGCAGGGTATTCTCCGCCCCTTGGTAGAGGGTTTCAGTCTCTTCTCGCTTTTTTTTCAAACTGATTATTTGACGTTCAACAGCTATAGTCTCTCTAAAAAATTTCTCCAGTTCTTTCTTTGTCTGGCCTAGAAGTTCTCCCCCGCATGAGTCAACAAGATCCAGTTGTTTTAAAGGATCGATGAGTCCAAGCTGGGCAAACTGGCTTTGGATAACCAGTTCTTTTTCCATCGCTGAAGTAAGGAGGTTGAGTGGAACTGGATTGTTTTGAACTAGGCATCGGCCTCTGCCGTTTCGACTGAATTGCCGTCTGACCACCACAGTCCCTTCTTGTGGCTGTAGTTCTTCATCAAGACCTGGGATGGTATCGGAAGAGAAAGTCATTAGAACGTCGGCCGAATCCTCAAGGGCATGTATATAGTTTGTATTAGCACGTTTACCAGAGATGAATTCCATCGCACGTACAAGGCTGCTCTTGCCTGAGCCGCTCTCTCCGGTTATAACTATAAAGTCACCCTTGAGTGATAATTCTGCCTCTTTAATACCGCCAACACCACGTACACGGATCTGTTCGATCAATATCAGTCTCCCCCGTCAGTAATGCCGTTGAAACCCCAGCGGAGTTTTTCCCTTAAAAGATCGTAGTAGCTCCTGTCTTTGAGCTGTATTATGTTAATTCGCATATCGGGATCTAGCATGGCTTCAAGATGGTCGTCGGGCAGTAGTTCATAACAAAGCTGTCCGTCCTGGGTAAGGATAAGGTTCCTGTTATCACCTTTTGGCGTAACATAAGCTCTGTCATTTTCGCCTAATACTACCGGCCGTGCGTAAAGTGTGTGCGCACAGATTGGCGCTAGCAACATACAGGGCACATGGGGCGGGACTATTGGACCGCCTGCGGAGAGTGCATAAGCGGTGGACCCGGTCGGGGTTGAGAGGATCAGTCCATCTGCCAAGAAAAGCGAAAGTATCTGATCGCCTACTTTTACCTCCAGATCTATGACCCTAGCGAGGTTTCCCTTCGATATGACAAGATCGTTAAGAGCGTGGAGCTCATAAACCACCCGCTCTCCCCTCCAGACAAGACCTTTTAATAGATGTCTCTGCTGAAGCGTGTAATTCTTTGCCAGTATAGAAGTTATATCTTCCTTAGCAGATTTAGGGTCTCCTGTAGCAAGAAATCCAAGTCTTCCTAAATTAATCCCGTAAAGGGGGATAGGATAGCCGAAAGTATATCTGGCAGCTCGAAGGAAAGTACCGTCTCCCCCGAGAATTACTGCGAACTCAACTTCTTGTTTCCAGATGTTGTCCGGAATTTCGGGTATGCTTAATGCTGAAGCTTCGTGGGGAGGAAGCATGAAATTTATGCCGCTCTCTCTTCCCCATGCATAGAGCTTGGCGGCCAGCTTTATCGCTTCGGGTTTTTGAGTGTTGAAAAGGAGTCCGACATTGTTTGTCTGCATTTTATTTCCCCTCATTTAATGCGTAGTTTCGTGTGCCTCTTTGACCAATTCTCTGAAGTCTATATTAGCATGTTTCAATGTGGTATTGTTCCTAGACCCTAAAAGAAATAGAAACTCGATGTTTCCTTCAGGACCTCTTATCGGAGAATAAGTTGCATTTAAAAGAATAAGGTCTGTTTCTGTGTCGATAAAGGCTGCGAGATCGCTCAGCGTTTCCTCATGCAGTTGTGGATCCTCAACGACTCCCCTTCCGACTTTTTTCTTTTCCACTTCAAACTGTGGTTTTACAAGAACTACTATTATTCCCTCTTCTTTTATCAGCTTTTCAAGCGGCTTAAAAAGCAATTTTAAAGAGATAAAAGAAGCGTCAGATACTATGATGTCGACTTTTTCGCCGCCCAGCATCTCATCAGTTAGATAGCGAGCGTTTGTCCTCTCCATTACAACTACTTTGGTGTTATTTCTCAACTTCCATGCCAGTAGTCCATATCCAACGTCAACAGCGTATACTTTTTTCGCGCCCCTTGAAAGGAGGACATCGGTAAAACCGCCGGTCGAGGCGCCAATGTCTATGCACGTTTTATCTGATGGATCAATTTCAAAGTGGTAAAGCCCCTTTATCAGCTTATACGCTCCCCTGCTTACCCACTCTTTTTCAGGAGCATCGACTGTAACGGAGGAATCAAAATAGGCCATTGATGTAGGTTTCTTTATAGTTATACCTTCAAGCTTGACCCGTCCTTCTTCGATATAACTTTGGGCTAGCGTCAACGAATCGAGTATCTGTCGTTTGACGATTAGCTTGTCTAATCTTATCAATTTCCTTTTCATTATTTTTCTTTTTTTATGGAGCCGATGATTGACTCCGGTGTAAGTCCGCATTCAATCCACTGTTCTAGACGTGTTGCATGAGAAATGTACCTGTCAGGGACGCCGATGTTTATGGCCTTGCAACCTGGATGATTTCTGCATACATAATCTGATATAGCGCTTCCTGTCCCACCATTAAGGTAGTTTTCCTCAGCCGTAACTATAATATTATGTTCTTTGAGTATTTCAGAAATAGCGCTAAGATCTAGAGGCTTAATAAAGCGAAGATCGACTACTGTTGGGTTTATACCCTCTTCGGAGCTAAGTTTTTCGGCTGTCTTCAGCATTAGTTCTACAGTGCTTCCTATTCCGACAAGACATACATCGCTGCCCCTTTTCAGTAACTCCAGCTTCCCCCATTCGGCAGGAACCCTTTCTAAATGACCTTCGGGTAAAATGTCTTTTGGCGCCTTTCCCCTCGGGTACCTGATAGCCATTGGAATGCCACGTTTCAACCAGCCTTGTACAAAAAACCTTAGATCTGCTGCATCTCTAGGAGCGGCTATGGTTATTCCAGGAACAGATTTGAGCCAAGGAACATCAAGTAATCCGTTATGGGTCTCTCCATCTTCCCCAACAAGACCGGCTCTGTCGATACCTAGAAGGACGGGCAATTTTGAGAGACATATATCATGTGTTAACTGGTCAGTTGCCCTCTGAAGGAACGTTGAGTATATGCAAACGACGGGTCTCATTCCCCCTGCTGCCATTCCGGCGGCAAAAGTTAGCATGTGGCCCTCTGCAATTCCCACATCAAAAAATCTATCCGGGAATTTACCTGCAAATTCGTTTAGGTTTGTCCCGTCTGTCATAGCGGCTGTGCAAACCGCGATCCGAGGATCATCATTAGCTGTCTCAGTAAGTGTTCCGGACATTATCTCACTCCATGAAGGTAGCGGCGATCGTGTCTGTTTTTGAGGTGCGTCCAGCTGGGTATTTGGTCCGATTCCGTGAAAATAAGGCGCGTTGTTCTCAGCTTCACTGCATCCCTTGCCCTTTTTTGTGAGGACATGTATAAGCACTGATTCTTTGTAATGCCTTGCAAGGCGGAAGACTTCCTCCATCTCTTCGATGTTGTGGCCGTCAAAAGGACCCCAGTAATTGATACCAAACTCTTCAAATACATTAGTAGGAAGGAGTAGTGATTTCAGTTTAGACTTGACTTTCCCCAGGGTATCCTCCAAAGTATCTCCGCTTTTTAATGTGTGGCACTGATCCTTTATGAAATCTTTTACCTTGAGGTAAGTAGGATTAACAGAGAGACGCGCAAGATATCCGGCCATACCGCCGATTCTTGGGCTTATAGACATCTTATTGTCATTTAAGACAATTATCACTTTCGTTTTTGAGCTTTCAATACAGTTAAGCGCCTCAAAAGAGAGACCATTTAAAAGTGCTCCGTCACCGATAACAGCTACCACTTCATGGTTTTGGCGATTTATGTCTCTTGCTTTAGCATATCCAATTGCTGCTGATATCGATGTGCTGCTGTGGCCTGTTGTAAAAAAATCATAGGGGCTTTCATCCATTCTGGGAAAACCTGCTATACCGCCTTTGGTTCTGAGGGTGTGGAATCGATCCATTCTCTTGGTAAGTATTTTATATGCATATGATTGGTGTCCTACATCAAATATTATTTTATCCCTATCGGGGTTAAATGCTCTCAGAAGAGCAACGGTAAGCTCCACAGTCCCAAGCGAGGACGCGAGATGTCCTCCGTTCTTTAACGTGACCTCAAGTATCATCTCTCTTATTTCACAACTGAGCTTGTTTAATTCGCTGTAGTTAAGACCACTGAGACCTGTAAAATCTTTGGCTGTTTCAAGTATGCTCATTTAAAATTTCCCCAATTTTGCATTTTTTTAAATTATAGCTAAAAGTATTATGTTAAATTAAAGTTTATCATAAATATTATAGCTTTATTGTCTAACGCTAGTTTAATATGTCCTTCGTAGGAGATAATCTGTGAATTGCGGCAGAAAATCATCCTCTGGAAATAACTTAAGTATTGCTCTTTTTGCGAGTTTAGTTTCTTGCTCAGCCATTTTTGCAGCCTTTTCTATTCCATATACTGATACGTGTGTCAATTTACCCTGTTCAGCATCTTTTCCAGGTGTCTTGCCAAGCTCTTCAGCGGTGCTCGAGACATCTAAGATATCGTCAATTATTTGGAAGGCTGAACCTATATGAGTACCATAATCATAAAAAGATGATAGGATATTCTGATCCTCTGTTCCTAGAGCAGCACCCGCTGTAACCGCTGCTCTTATAAGAGTGCCTGTTTTTAGGGAAGCAATTTTTCTGACATAATTTGGATCACATGCTGCAGGTGCTGTGTACATATCAAGGACCTGCCCTCCGCAAACACCAGCCGGTCCAACAGCGCTGCTGAAAATTCGCATTGCTCTCAAAAGCTTGCTAGGTTCTATGTTTATGCTGTGACAAAGAGGATATTCGAAAGAAAGTGCGAGCAGCGCGTCTCCTGCAAGCACAGCTAGAGTCTCTCCAAAAAGAGCGTGGTTTGATGGCTTCCCTCTCCTCATATCGTCGTCATCCATGCATGGAAGATCATCATGGATCAATGTGGCCGTGTGGAGCATTTCGAAGCCAAGCGCCAAAGGAAGTGCATCAGTTATACTGCATGCGCATCTTTCCGCCGCAGCAAGACATAGAACTGGCCTCAGCCTCTTGCCTCCTGCAAATAGGGAGTAGTCCATTGCTTCAAATAAGTTGTGGGGAACGCCCTTATTTCTTAACTCTGAAGAGGCATTAAGGTAATCTTCAAAAAAATTTTTATATTTGTTCAGTTCGCTTTTTACCTTTAGATCTGCATCGTTTGATTTCATAATCAAGCACCCTCTTTTTTTTGAGGTTCGAAGGGAACTTCTCCCTCATCAGTCAGTAGAGCTACTCTTTGTTTTGCTTCTTCAAGATATGCTCGGCAGTCTCTTACCAACCCGACGCCTTTTTCAAACTCTGACAGGGCGTTCTCCAAGGGTAGTGACTCTCCTTCAAGTTTACGCAGTATTTTGTCCAATTCTGCCATTTTTTCGCTGAAGTTCATCTATAGACCTCCAATACTTTTTGTTGCAGGATTTTCATATATTATGATACAATGCACAAGTTGAATGTTCCAAGGTATAAGGGGGGAATTAAATTGTCCAAGTTCTGTGATTGCTGCGGTCGTGGACCGGCGGCTGGAAATGCCGTTAGCCACTCTAACCGCCATACTAGGCGTCGTTGGCTTATAAACCTTCAGAGCGTACGTGTTGATGTGGGCGGCGGAGAGGCTCGGAAGCTTCATATCTGCACAAAGTGCCTCCGTTCCGGTAAAGTTCAAAGAGCCGTTTAGTACACGGCTCTTTTTTCTTTTCTTACTTATACTTTTAACATCCATCTATTGTACTCCTTAGCATTTCTAGCGCTTCATCCTCATCTACCAGTATCTCACGAGGTTTTGAACCGTCAGCAGGACCAACTATCCCAACCATTTCCATCATGTCTATCAGGCGCGATGCCCTTGAAAAACCCACCCTTAGTCTACGCTGAAGCCCGCTTGCAGAGGCAATTCCCGCAGCCATTACACTTGCTACGGCATCCTCTAAGAGGTCGTCATCGAATGCGGCGCTGTTATTCATACCTGATGGTCCATTTCCCTGTTTGTCTATCTCTATAAAATCAGGTAGGCCAAAAAGACTGACAAGGTATTTCAGCCAGACATTAAGTACCTGCTCATCCACCCATGGAGACTGTATCCTAATTGGTTTAGGATGTTTTGTGGAAAGGAAGAGCATGTCGCCTTTGCCCAAGAGCTTCTCTGCCCCGGAACAGTCTATTATCGTCCTTGAATCAATAGAGCTTGGAAGGGTAAAGGCTACTCTTGCAGGGATGTTAGCTTTGATAAGCCCCGTAATGACGTTAACAGAAGGTCGCTGTGTAGCGAGTATCAAATGTATACCTGTTGCCCTTGCCATTTGTGCTAGGCGGCAAATGTACTCTTCGACCTCTTTGGGTGCAGTCATCATCAGGTCGGCAAGCTCATCGACCACGATTACGATATGAGGGTATCTGTCTTTGGGCAAGGTTTTCTTGTTGAAGTTCTCTAGATTCCTTACCCTAGCTTTCGCAAAAGTGGTATAGCGTGATTCCATTTCACGTATTGCCCAGGCAAGCACATGTACAGCTTTTTTTGTGTCAGTTACTGGCGGGGTTAGAAGATGAGGCAACTTGTCGTACATTGCCATCTCTACCCTCTTGGGATCTACCAGAATCATTCTGAGTTCTTCGGGGGTCCGCATTGAGCAAAGTCCTACGATGCATGAGTTTATAAAAACACTTTTTCCGGATCCCGTTGTTCCTGCAACGAGGAGATGAGGCAGCTCCTCAAGGCCTGTTATAACAGCCTCGCCATTTACTGCAATACCAAAAGGCAGGGGAAGTGCTGTTTCAGTGTCCTGATAAACAGGGTCCTCTATAATCGTCCTGATGGGGATGCCCCTTCGCCTTGGGTTCGGAATTTCTATACCCACGTAAGGTTTTCCAGGTATAGGTGCCTCGATCCTTAAGCTTGGAACTGCCATTGCGAGTGCTATGTCATTTGATAGTACCGCCACTTTACTAACCTTTATACCTGGAGCAAGCTGAATCCTGAACTGTATGACAGTTGGTCCAACAAGTATTTCCGCGAGGCGGGCTTCGATGTTAAATTGATTAAGTGCTTTTATTATTTTCTCGCCGAGAGGCATCGACTTCTCTTCGTCCATCTCCCCTTCATGCGATTCTTCTTTTCCAAATATCTCTATTGGAGGGGGAAATATTCCTTGCTCCAAACCGCAGCATGGTTCGTTATCGTCAAAGTTAAACTCAGGATCCTGTATTTCTTCGTTGGTGTAAAGATCCTCATTTGTTTTCTGTCGATTCAATCCGGTCACAGTAACTGTTGCTTCGTCTGTATCATCGCCCGATGATCCAAAATAATCAGAACCGTCATATTCTGCTATATTGACAGCTGCATCAGGCAGTTTCTTTTCTTGAGTCTCGCTCTCTTCGCTTTTCTTTTGAAAGATCGTGAATAATGAAGAACCGGGCAGTTTTATGTTAGATATGATTGGGATGTTATAGAGCAAAATTGCAATATATAACGAAAGAGCTCCGGCTATAAAAGTTCCAAAAGCTCCAAGCATCGAGAAAATATGATCTGCAAAATATGTTCCTAGTGTCCCTGGATCAAGCCAAGTGGGAAAGTTTGAAATGTTTGAAGTCATTTTATTAAGCCCAAGAAGGAGCGAAGCAGTGAAAAAGAGTAGTACTGTACCTGTAGTTTGTCTTATAAAGTGCGGTATTTCCTTGCACATAAGTTTTGAAATACTAAAATATAGAGCAAAAAGGATTGGTATTATGGAGGCCCCTCCAAGCGAACTTAATATCTCTGAAGATATTTTCCTCCCTAATGTGCCTGTCCATGGGGTGTAAAAAGATGCTGTAAGATAGAGTGACAGCATTGCAAGCACAATGTAAGCGAGTTTAATCCATTTCCCATCGCCAGTCAGTTTTGTCTGGCGTGAAGCGGGTTTTTTATCTCTCTTGCTTTTTTTTCTGAAGATCATTTTAAGTCTCGCTACCTCCTACAGTCATCCCCTCTATAAGCATAGATGGCTGTCCATCAGTTACAGGGACCCCTTGTCCTGATTTTCCGCAGACACCCGGGTCCATCACAAGGTCCTTCCCAAGAGCAATAATATTATCAAGCACAGCGGGTCCGTTGCCTGTCAGAATCGCTCCTTTTACAGGGTAGGAAATCTTTCCATTCTTAATTATATATGCTTCAGAGACATAAAAAACGAAATCTCCAGTCGTGGGGTTAACTTCTCCTCCACCCATTTTTTTCACCAAAAGTCCGCTGTCGGTTTGGGCAAGCATAGAATCAAAATCGGAATCACCCGCAGTAAGCAGCGTATTACTCATTCTTGGCACGGGGATGTTTCTAAAAGACTGCCTCCTCCCGTTCCCTGTAAGAGGTAGTTCAGATGTTTTTGCAGAAAGAATATCGGTCAGATAAGCTTTGAGTATTCCATTCTCTATCAGAACATTCCTTTTTGCCGGAGTTCCTTCGTCATCAAACCTGTATGAACCATAAAGGCAGGGTAACGTCGGGTCATCTATCATCGTGACTGTACTGTGTGCCACTTTTTCTCCTATTTTACCCATGTATACAGAGTGGTCTTTCTCTACGATGTCAGCTTCAAGTCCATGTCCGCAGGCTTCATGTATTACTGTGCCGCCCGCTTGTCCAGCCAAAAGTACTTTCATTTTTCCCGCTGGGCATGGCTTTGCTTCGAGCATCAGCAGAGCTCTTTCAAGAGCTGCAAAAGAAATTTCTTCGGGATCAGAATCTGACCAGAACTCAGAATGAGGCACTGCCAAGCAACGTCTCTCAGAAGCTGTATGTAGTACCCCATTTTTTTCCGCTATTATCTGGGCTGAAAAACTACAGTACGTTCGAGTGTCCTCAGCGCACATGCCGTCAGACCTTATGATAAGAATCTTTCTCTTTGAAATGCTGTATCTAAAGGCAGCTTGTCTTACATGTTTTGATTTTTTTCTGACCTTAGAATCTAGTTCTTTCATGTATTCAATTTCTGGAGGTGGAATGTGATCCTCCATGCTGAAGACCGGTTCCCTACCTTTCTCAACATAGAAATTAAGAGCGCCGAATGCTGACGATGCTGCTTCAGATAGGATTTGTGATAAGATGGATCTTGATGTACCAGGGGCATGTGAATAAAATGTCTTGTCACCGATTATTATCCTTGCTCCTGAGCCGTCAGTATTGGAGGATGCTAGCTCCTCAATCCTGCCATCTTCATAATGTGCAGAATGAGCTGTACCTGCCTGCATAAAAATATCGGCGTGTACAGCCCCGTTTTTATGGGTTTCAGCAAGCTTCTGCTGGATATTTTCAATTGAGCTATCTCTCATTATCTCTCTCCTGTCATTCAGGCAACTCAACTTTATCACCTGTTGTTAAAGACTGCCAGGTGTAACATCTGGCGTGAAGCTGCAACGTGAAACGTGTTGCGTGAAGCAATAGTGAAGCGGTTGTAAGGGCGGTCGATCAATTGTCAAATAATTGTTTGACCGCCATAACCATTGCTTGCCAATAGATTGTCCGCCCTTGCGGCACGTACCTCACAGCTGCCTTTACCAATCGACTACCAATCGATTACCCATTGATTCCCAATCGACTCCCCTTCTGATCAACTGCATTAGGGAAAGACGGTGGAAAAGTTCATTCAGGCAACGTTAACTATGCTTATCTCAAGTCCTTCGTGCTGAAGTCCTTCTATACATCCAAGCATGTCTCCTAAAAGCTCTAAGGGGGTAAAAACGGTAACTTCTCCTTTTTCGGAGTTGTCAGTCTTTAAAAAACCTAGACCTTCACATGCGTCGATAGTCCAACTGATATAGTATATATCCTTTTGGATAACCATAAGCGAGATCTCACTCATTTGAGGTTTCATTCTGTCTTTTGCCTCTGTTTTTTTAAGTGTTCCTCATATGTTTTGCTGAAGATATGGTTCCCGTTTGCAGTTGCAAAGAAAAACAGGAAGTCTGTCATTTCCGGGTTAAGGGCACTGATCCAAGAACCTTCTGAAGGTATAGAGATAGGCCCCGGGGGCAGTCCATAGTTTTTGTATGTGTTGTAAACGGAATCTATCTCCAGATCTTTGTATGTTAGGCTTTTCTTTTTTATTCCCAGCTCATCCCAACAAAAGATCACTGTGGCACATGACTGGAGGGGCATCCGTTCTTTTATTCTGTTTAAAAAGATCCCTGCAAGTATTGGGCGCTCCTCTTTGATTTTAGCCTCACCTTCCACAATTGAAGCAAGAATACCTCGCTCAACGGCGAATTTTTTATCCGCGTTTTCTATGAGGTGTTTTCCTACTCTTTCCATCCAGAGTTTTGAAGCTCTTTTTACAGCTTGAGCTGCCACGTTGTTGCCTGGGGCTATAGAATATGTTTCAGGTAGGAGGAAAATAATCCTGTCCTTAGGTTTATCAGGAAGAAGCAAATGCAGTTCCAGTGGAAAATTTTCTTTTTCTGAAAGTGCGTTTAGAAGTTGCTCGTCATTGTCCTCAGGCAGTTTAAGTGCCTTTATAAGCGCACTGTATCTGGTTCCCGGTATTATTGTTACGTTTAGCGTCTGGGGACTGGATGTCTTTAGTTGATTCGCAACGGAAATCTCATCTCCGGGCGCTATTAGATAAGTGCCGGCTTTCAAAGACCTATCGATCCCGAGTTTGACCATCCACTTGATCAATTTGTTAGAGTCTTTGACTACCCCCGCTTCTTGTAATACTTTGGCGGCTTGCTTTGCCGACATGCCTCCGGATATCGTAACTTCAATTTTTTGGGCAGACAAAGTGAACATATCAGGATAAAGGGCTGGGAAAACAAAACATAAGAAACTGAAAATCATAAGGGCTGCAATGAACTGTATATTATTTTCAATCTTGTTTGTCAAAAAATTCTCTCCTTATGCTACATCGCTAGGTAGAAGCTTATTTAGTCCTGTACACGTAGGAATTATACCTTCAATGTCTCTTAGGTAAAAGAAAATATTTTTTATAAAAGCTTGACATTTATTCTCATGAAGGGTATATATGTTAACCATTCAGCGGACACATTTGAAAGGAGTGCTTAATTTGAGAGAATTCGTAAATATTGCTTATGCTGGCTCAATGCCTTCATCTATCTCTTCAGGCGCTTCTTCATCATGGAGCGGCTCTGGTTGTGGTTGCCGGTCCCGGAACGTGTGCCCGATGAAAAGAAAATTTCCTTAATTTTCAAAATCATCAAGTACGTTTCAGGGACCGGAAGAATATCTTCCGGTCTTTTTTTTATTCAAAAATTATTCTAATACACATAAGGAGGCTACAAAAGAAATGAACACGAAATATCTGCTTACCCCAGGACCGGTAGAATTGCCGGCAGAAGTGCTGAGGGCTGGTGCAAGACCATTAATAGGACACAGGTGTCCTGCTTTTTCCGAGCTCTTCACAAGTATCGAAAAGATGCTCCAAGAACTTTTAAAGAGTGAAGGCCCCGTTATCATACTCCCCTCTTCCGGCACAGGAGCACTCGAGTGCATGGCCGTCAATTTCCTTGAAAAAGGAGATAAATTTATTTCAATATCATGCGGGGTCTTTGGTAACAGATTTCGTGAAATTGCTTTAAGGACAGGCGCTGAAGGAATCAATATCGATGTTGAGTTCGGTGAATCTGTTACACCAAAAATTGCTGCAGACGCAGTGAAAAACAACCCCGGCTGCAAAGTTCTCATGATAACTCACAACGAAACATCGACAGCTGTTGTTAATCCAATTAAAGAAATAATAGCTGCCATTCCGGAGAAAGATCGCCCGCTTATTTTTGTTGACGGAGTAAGTTCTGTTGGTGCAATGGAATGCTTCCCTCAGGAATGGGGCATTGATGTACTTGGCACAGCTTCGCAAAAGGGACTGCTTACACCTCCCGGATTGGGGCTCGTATGGCTTTCGGAAAAAGCCTGGAAGGCGCTAGACGGAAAAATATGCCCAAGTTACAGCTATGACCTTAAGCTGCACAAGAAAGAACTCGAGGCAAAATCACCTGCCAACCCCTTTACACCGCCCGTTTCACTCTACTATGCGCTTGAGGCCGCCCTCTCAGAGATTCTTGAGAGAGGTACTGATATTTGGTTTAACTCTCACAGGAAATATGCTGACGCTCTTGCCGCAGGACTTGAAGCTATGGGATTCGATCTTCTTGCAAAAAATAAAGAGGCCCGTTCTTCCGGTGTTACCGCGTTCAAATATCCGGGTGGAGATACAGAAGCAGTCCGTAAAAAATTGCGGGCTATGGGTATAGAAACAGCAGGAGGTCAGGGAAAATTAAAGGGTATTCTGATCAGAGTCGCCCATTATAACAATTGGGGATGGCCCGAACTTTGTATTATCCTTGGTTCGCTCTATGGAGCCGCAGGTATGGCTCAAACGCTTAAAAAGGACTTTCTGGCTGAAGCCTGGAATGTTTGGAACAAGGAGGACTAATGATAATGGTTGAAAATAAAATATGGAAAGTTTTAATTGCTGAGACAGTTGGAGAGGCCGGACTTAATCTTCTAAGAGATGCTCCGGACATTGAATTAATAGAGGAAGTTGGAATATCTCGTGAAGACTTCTTAAAAAAACTGCCCGAAATGGACGCAGTTCTTACAAGAAGCGGAACAAAGATGGATGAGGAAGCTCTGAACGCTGCAACAAAACTTAAGGTAGTTGCCCGTGCAGGTGTAGGGGTGGACAACGTCAACATTCCTGTTGCGAGTCGAAAGGGCGTAGTAGTAATAAATGCCCCAACTGGAAACACGCTGGCGGCGGCAGAGCTGACGATGGCTCTTATGTTAAGTCTTGTCAGAAAAGTCCCGCAGGCTTTTGGTTCCTTACGAAGCGGTGAGTGGGACAGGAAACGTTTCTCAGGCCACCAGCTCAGCGGGAAAAAAGTGCTTGTTATAGGTCTTGGAAGGATAGGTGTAGCTGTTGCACAGCGTTGTCGTGCTTTTGGTATGGACGTGATTGCATACGATCCTTATACATCGAAAAAGAAAGCAGAGTCTCTTGGAATACCATTTAGGACAGATCTTGCTGATGCTCTTTCTGTCGCTGATGTTGTGACCCTTCATATGCCTCTTACCGCTGATACATCGAACATGATTGATGAGAAAATGCTCAGGGCTTTTAAAAAGGGATCTTACCTTATCAACTGTGCAAGGGGCGGCATCGTTGATGAAAAAGCAGCAGCAGCGGCAGTCAGAGAGGAAAGACTTGCAGGAATAGCATTTGACGTTTACTGTTCAGAACCTCTTGGAACAGACCATCCTTTTCTGGCTAAGGACATAGGGGACAGGATCGTTATCACTCCTCACCTTGGAGCCAGCACTGAAGAAGCCCAGACCGAGGTAGCTATGATAGCGGCTGCGAACATGATTGCAGCTCTTCGGGGAGAACCTTATGAACATGCAGTCAACCTTCCTTTCCTTGAACAGAAACTGAATAAGACCCAAAAAGCATTCCTCCAGCTTTCCAGAAAAATGGGCATTTTGGGGGCCAAGCTTGCGGAAGCTGAGTGTGGCGCTATTCAGGGAGCTCACATAATGCTCAGGGGGGACCTTTTTGATGAAGAAGAACCGCTACTAAACAAGCTTTCAGCATACAGCATAGGGGTCTTAAAGGGGCTTTTTGAGGTTAGCAGCGGTCCTGAAGTTTCATATATGCTCGCTCCCCTTCTGGCTAAAGACAGCGGTTTAAGCGTCGACGAAGGTTTCGGTGAACCCAAAACATATAAAAATACAGTTGAGCTGACGCTTGATGCGGAGAAATGCAAAGTTTCACTCATGGGAACGATTACAGAAGAAGGACGTATGCGTATCGTAAAAGTAAATGGTTATTGGCTTGATTTTGTTCCCGGTGGTAAACTCATCATTTTTCAAAATCATGACAGGCCCGGAGTGATTGGAAAGATAGGAAACATCCTTGGGGAGTCGAAGGTAAACATTGCAAACTTTGCGCTGGGTCGCAAGGACAACAGCGGATTGGCCCTTGGCGCACTCGAAGTCGACAGTGACATTGATGACACTTTAAAGAAAAAACTTGAGAAAAGCGGCGATATGCTCTGGATAACACTTATAGACTTTTCCGAGGTAAAGTAGTTTGAGAGTTTTTGTTGTAAGGCACGGCGAGACTGACTGGAACGTTGAAGGACGATTCCAGGGACAGATGGATACGAAACTTAACGCGCGTGGAGTTAAACAGGCAGAACTCCTTGCAGAAAGGCTTAAAAATCACAAATTCGATGCTGTTCTCACAAGTCCTCTCTCAAGGGCCAGAGTGACAGCAGAAATGATAGCAGCAAAAGCCGGAATTCCCGAAGTGACAATTATCAAAGAGCTTACCGAGATCAATCACGGTGACTGGGAAGGTTGTCTGGCAGACGAGATCTCCAGTAAATGGCCTGA
>JAAYEY010000203.1 GCA_012728505.1 Synergistaceae bacterium
GGAGACAGCTATGAAAAGACTCGTTCACTCACTCAAGACTTGGCTTTTAGCTACGCGACTAAAGTATTTAAAGAAGAGGACGTTAAATTTGGTGCGGAACAGAAAAAATCTCTTGGGGTAATAGGAGAAGATGGGGCATTTACAAACCTTGGGAAGCTGATTTCAGATCAGTGTTCTCACACAGTGAAACTTGCGCATTTTGAAGGGACCACAAAGTCTCTATTCAAGGACAGAACGGAATTTTCAGGTTCGCTTTTGAAACAGACAGAGGAGATTTATGCTTATATTGACCGTTTCAATCGCACAAGTGCTGAGTTCTCGGGATTGAAGCGTATAGATAAGCGAGATTTTCCAAAGGATGCAGTGAGGGAGGCTCTATTGAATGCTATCGTCCACAGAGATTACTCTTATAGTGGGAGCATCCTAATCAGCATCTTTGATGACCGTATCGAGTTCGTGTCACTAGGTGGTTTGCCCAAAGGGATAGCATACAGCGATATTATGCTTGGTGTCTCAGTGCTTAGAAACACGAAACTCGCAGAAATATTTTATCGGCTGCACCTGATCGAGGCTTATGGAATAGGTATGCCGAAAATCATGGAGTCTTACCGGGAATATAGGGTTAAACCATCGATCGAAATATCAGAAAACGCATTTAAGATCACTTTGCCAAATACTAATTTCACAAGCAGAGTAGCTCAGGTCGCTAATGTTTTTATGTCTGATGAGCAAAAGATGATAAGCTACATGGCAGAGCATGAAATGGTTGCAAGAAAAGATATCCAGGCAGAACTGGGCTTTTCTCAAAGCAAAACGATCCGTACCCTTAAAACCCTCTTGGAGAGAGATATGATTATCGCTTCCGGAGGCGGAAAAAACATTAAATATTCACTCATAAGAAAATAAAAAATAGGTGTATAAATAATCATGAGTTGTGTTATCTTGAAAAACAGGTTACTTAGATCAGGAGAAATGCAGATGAAAAAACTTAATGTTTATTATAAAAAACTAAAAGCCGCCGGGGAACGCCAGGGATGGTGGGATTCAGAGGGACTTGTTGCCGCGCTTTCAGGAGGCGGTGACTCTGTTGCTATGCTGTGGCTGCTTCAACGCTTTTATAAGGGGCGGATCGTTGCCGCACATCTCGACCACTGTACTAGGGAGGGGATGTCCCACCGAGACGCCGCATTCTCTCTTGAACTCTGCAAAAAATGGGGCATTAAATGTGTTGTTAAGACTGTTGAGGTCTATGAGGAACGACTGAAGGGCGAGTCTTTTGAGATGGCGGGACGCAGAGAGCGTTATACCCATTTCTACGAAACGGCTGAAACTGAAGGACTGCCTTTTATAGCGGTTGGACATTCTGCTGACGATGTTGTCGAGACGCAGCTCATGAATCTTTTTAGAGGTACGGGGCTTGAAGGCCTTAGAGGAATACCTGAGAGACGTGGGAATATAATCCGTCCTATCATTGATTTTCGCAGGGAAGAACTTCGTGAGATTCTTCGTGATAATGCTATTGAATGGTGTGAGGACGCGAGCAACACAGACACTGTTTATAAGAGAAATAGGGTCAGGGAAGAGCTTATCCCCTGGATAAAGCAAAACATGAATCCGAATTTTGAGTCAGTTATGATAGGACTTGCAAAGCAGATAGACGCGGAAC
>JAAYEY010000204.1 GCA_012728505.1 Synergistaceae bacterium
GCAAGGTTTTTCAGCTAGAAAGGGAGTAGAATTCTAGTTGACATAGTAAACATTTACAGTTAATCTAAAATAGTTTTAGTTTAGATTAACTAATTATAAATAGTATACAGGGAGGAAATAAAATGGTGAAAACACAAAAAAATTTAGCCACAGCTTTTGCGGGAGAATCACAGGCCAACAGAAAGTATCTTTGCTTTGCCGCACAGGCAGAAAAAGAGGGATTTAGCAATATAGCCCGTCTTTTTCAAGCGACAGCCGAGGCTGAAACGATTCACGCATTTGCAGAATTTAAAGCAAAGGGCGGCATAGGTACCACAGCAGAGAACCTCGTTTCTGCCAAAGAAGGGGAGACCTACGAGTTCACTGAGATGTACCCCCCCATGATAGAAGATGCGAAGGCAGAGGGAAACAAGGAAGCGGCAAGGATATTCCATTATGCCAACGAAGCCGAAAAGGTCCATGCCCGTCTTTATGACGAGGCACTATCTAATCTGGGCAATGAACCAGAAGGACAGGATTACTATCTTTGCCCAATATGCGGCTATATCCATAAGGGCAAAGAATCAACGAGCCCCTGCCCAATCTGCGGAGCTAAACCCTCAATATTCAAAAAGTTTTAACCTGATTTTTTGTCTCAGGTATATTCTCAAAATTAGATATCCATATAAGAGAGAGCAAACTGATTTGTCGTCTGCTCTCTCTTATATATTAAAATATGATGCAGTAGTTGAAGTTACATTATTGTCATGCAATCAAAGATGATTTTATAAGTATAGATAAGGCATGCTGCACATAGTATGTTGGTGGATATTGAAATTACCAAGACTATAATGTAGAGCTTTTCTTTCTTTTCCCACGTCAGGTCTTTAAATTTTTTCATCTTGCAGCGCCTTCCTCCATAAGTTTTTTGTATGATCAGAATAATTCGTCGATGCTTGTTGCCAACAAAGGCTAGCGTTAAGTATACCAAAAGATTTCATAAAAAGAAAGATGTATCTCTTGTGTTACTAATCTTGTAGTATTGCCTTGCAATAAACGTGCTCTCATACTCCAAGCTTTATTACTTCAAAGCATCTTATTACTTTTTTGCCTTTGCCATTGTCACTAGCTAGTTTCTTGTAGCGGTATAATGAGGTACCCTTAACATAGCTATCTTTTGGCTTGACTTAATTTCATTTAATGATGTAAACTTTGTGGTTGGAAGAGGAGAGCCTCTTCCAAAAGAGAAGAGTCGCAGAATAGAATAGTTTAGAACAGACAAGGCATATATTACTCTTAAATTATCGAGAGCTTGTCATTTCTATGGCGAGCTCTTTCTGTATCCTAAGGGGGATTTTTTATGGCTAATAGAGTTTGTATGGGGAACGAGGCTATAGCTCTTGGAGCTATCAGCGCGGGGGTAAGCATTGTTTCCGGTTATCCTGGGACCCCTTCTACGGAAATAATTGAAACATTATTAAATGAAAAGGTTTCGGGAATAAATGTCCAATGGTCAACTAATGAAAAAACAGCACTGGAGGTTGCAGCAGGAGCTGCTTATGCCGGAGCAAGGTCGATGGTTACAATGAAACAGGTTGGACTAAACGTTGCTGCCGATCCTTTAATGAGTCTTTCTTACGTAGGAGTGCAGGGCGGGATGGTTATCGTAGTTGCTGACGATCCTGGGCCATGGTCGTCACAGACAGAGCAGGACACGAGGCACTTCGCAAAATATGCCAATTTGCCCGTGTTTGACCCCTCTTCGCCCGAAGAAGCCTATGAGATGGTTTCTGCTGCATTTGACCTTTCTGAAGAGTTCAAGCTGCCGGTATTCCTCAGACCGACGACCAGAGTCTGTCATGCCAGCGCTACTGTGAATATAGAGAGTGCTCCACATCCGAAGCCGGCTTCCGGCTTTGAAAAGAAACCGGATTGGATCATTTTCCCAGCACTTTCCTACAGAAAGCATGGAGAGCTGGAGAAGAAACAAAAACTTATCTCTGAAAAATTCAGCACTCTTCAATTCAATAGAATTTTTAGTGGTGGAAGGAAAGGTATTGCCGCTTCGGGCATATCGTACCAGTATGTCAGGGAAGTGATAAAAGAGTTCGGCCTTGATTTGACAGTATTGAAGGTTGGAACTCCCTACCCGCTGCCGTTGAAGCTGGCAGAGGAATTTTTATCCTCAGTCGATTCACTGCTGGTGGTTGAAGAACTTGATCCTGTGTTGGAAGAGCAGTTGCTTCTGATCTCCGCGGGTAAAAATAAAATTTTTGGAAAAATGACCGACAATCTTCCTTGTAATGGGGAATACAGCTTTGAATTGATCAAAAATGCAGTGCTGAAGTTTGTTGGAATCGAAGTCGAAGATCCAAAGTTGGTCGATATTCCTACACTTCCAATCAGACCCCCCGTACTCTGTGCAGGATGTCCTCACAGAGCCTCCTTTTACGCAGCTAAAATAGCCTCTAAAAACGATGAAAAGATGGTTTACTGCGGAGATATCGGATGTTACACACTTGGCAATGCAGCGCCTCTGAACATGGTCGATACTTGTCTTTGTATGGGAGCCGGAATTACTATAGCTCAAGGTATCTCGCTGGCGGAAAAAGGCACGAAGTGTATCGCCTTTATAGGTGACTCGACATTTTTTCATTCCGGCATTTCCGGAGTGATTAACGCTGTTTACCAGAATGCTAACATAACTATTGCCGTACTTGATAACCACACTACAGCAATGACAGGTGGACAGCCCCATCCAGGAACTGGGAGGACAGCTATGGGCATGCCCGCTAAGCCGCTTTATATTGAAAAAATACTCAGAGCCTGTGGTGTAGAGCACATATCAAAGGTTAATCCATTTAAATATGAAGAAACGGTCGATGCTTTCAAAAAAGCTATTGAACATCAAGGGCCTTCAGCTGTGATAGCTAAAGCGCCCTGCATAGCACTAATTAAGCTTCCTCCGCTCGTAAGAAGAATAAATGAAACATGCATAGGGTGTCTTAAATGCATAAAACAGCTGGGATGTCCTGCGATGTCTGTAGGAAGTAATGGGAAAGTCGTAATCAACGAGACCGTATGTACAGAATGCTCTCTTTGTTCTAATGTATGCCCTGTGGGCGCGATAAAGAAGGTAGATAGAAATGTTTAGCAGTATCGTAATTGCCGGCGTAGGCGGTCAGGGGACTTTACTTGCCTCAAAGATACTGTCAGAGGCTGCACAGAAAAGAGGTCTCTTTGTCCGTACGTCCGAAACAATAGGTATGGCGCAAAGGGGCGGGTCTGTCTCAAGCCATCTCAGGATAGGTTCTGAAGATGTATCGCCTGTTATCCCTCTCAGGCACGCAGATGTCCTGATAGGATTCGAACTTGCTGAGGCAGCCAGACAGCTGAATAGGCTTAAGCCTGACGCATCTGCGGTGGTAAACGTCGATTGTATTGTCCCCATAAACGTTGCTCTCCGTCAGGGTGAGTATCTTTGCGATGATTATCTCAGCGCGCTCAAAAAAAATATCGGCAAAGGGTTTTATATCAATGCCGCTCCTCTGGCAATAGAGGCGGGGGACGCGAGAACTCTCAACATTGTGCTGCTAGGTTTTTCTGTGGGTGCGGGCATATTGCCCTTCAATGAACAAGAGATCAGGGAAGCTATGGAGTGCTGCATAAAGCCCAAACTTTTAGAGATCAATAAAAAGGCCTTTCTGCTTGGAGCAGAGGCTGCAAGAAATCAAATATGAGCAGCATAGATTAAAATTATAAAAAAGAATAAGCATGAAAAAATGAACCACGAGAAGAGCGGAGCTGAGTGTAATGAATGAATTTTCAGTAATGAGCCAGTGTTTTGCCCAGGTGAGAAGAGTTGCGAAATCAAGCCCCATGTATATTAAAAAATATGCCGGTATCCCTGTTAACACATTAATGACGAAAGCCCAATTTGAATCATTGCCTTTCACTACCAAGCAGGACCTTCGCGATGCATATCCAATGGGGATGCAGTGTGTCCCGAATAACCAGATTGTTAGGGTTCATTCTTCTTCAGGAACGACAGGTTTGCCTGTAATCATTCCCTACAGCAGTCAAGATATAGAAGACTGGGCCGTCATGATGGAAAGATGTTACCAGTTGGCAGGAGTCACGATTGAAGACAGGGTACAGGTTACGCCTGGATTTGGCCTTTGGACTGCCGGACTTGGTTTCCAGGCAGGGGCAGAGCGTCTTGGAGCCATGGTAATACCTACAGGAAGCGGCAACACAGATAGGCAGCTCCAGCTTATGCGAGACCTTGAAGCTACTGTGCTAATAGGCACATCATCGTATGCACTGCTTATTGCAGAAGAGGTCGAACGTAGAGATATGAGGCATGATATCAAACTGAAAAAAGGTATTTTTGGATCAGAACGTTGGGGAGACAAGATAAGAGATCGAATTTATAAAACTCTGGGAATAGAATTTTTTGACATTTACGGCCTTACCGAAATATACGGGCCCGGCATAGCTATAGATTGTTCAGAACATATGGGAATGCACTATTTTAATGATTTTATTTACTGCGAGATAATTGACCCTGTAACAGGCGTGGTACTTCCTGATGGAGAGCAGGGGGAGATAGTCATAACTTCCTTTAGGAAGGAAGCTGCTCCACTTATTCGTTATAGGACCCGTGATATGTCCAGAATAATACCGGGTACATGCCCGTGCGGGTCCCCATTCCCGAGGCTGGACAGGATTGTGGGAAGAAGTGACGACATGATCAAGGTCAAGGGAACAAATATTTACCCCGCCCAAGTGGAGGAGATACTTAGAAACATAGAAGGGTTTTCCAGTGAGTACAGGATAATATTGGACAATGAGGGTTTCAGGGACAGAATGACAGTTCAGGCCGAAGCTTTTGAAGGAACCGACCTAGAAGAACTGGAAAAAGAACTTGAGAAATCATGCAAGTCGGGGTTAGGGATAAAAGTCATACCCAAGGCAATGAAAATAGGTGAGCTCCCGAGGAGCGAGAAAAAAACTAAAAGAGTAATTGACAGCAGAGAATAAAACTTGCATACCACACATTAAAATATAGCGGGTTTTCAAGGCCGTAATCTCAACGACGTTGAAAACCCGCTATATCTCTCTGTAGAATTGCTACACTCCGTCGATACCTTCGTTGGAAAGGATGTCGGCTCTTTTGTTTTCTTCCCTCGGTATCCAATGATAAGAGATATCCATGCCTTCTGAGAGGTCCCAAACCCGCTGCGCCAGGAGCCTGAGGTGGGGAAGGTTTATTTTCCACTGTCTTGAGACCTGGCTTATTACCAGCTTGCTGTCACCAAACACTTTAAGTGTTTTGATACCCTGCTCCTTGGCCGCTTTAAGCAATGTGATTAAGGCGAGATATTCGGCTTCGTTGTTCGTTTTTTTTCCTAGAAAAACGGCTTTTTCCCAGACCACTTTTCCTTCATTATTTATCATAAGAGCTCCGGCACCAGCATTTCCAGGATTGCCTCTGGAGGCGCCGTCAAAAAAACCATTCATAATATATCCCTCTTCCACAGTTATATAGATGCGCTATACTTTATTATATACTGCAATGGGGGTATTAATATGGCAACTGTTAAAAAGACAAACGTTGTTAGGATATTGGAAAACGCTAAGATTTCGTTTGATCTGATTGAATACGAGATAGATGAAAATTTGCTATCTGCCGAAGATGCTGCTCTTAAGACGGGCATCCCCGAAGAACAAACATTTAAAACATTGTGTGTCAGAGGTGATAAAACTGGGGTGATGCTAGTCTGCCTGCCTGCAGGCAAAGAGCTTGATTTCAAAGGGCTCTCCTCCGCGAGCGGAAATAAGAGCTCCGAACTTGTATCGCTTAAAGAGGTTCAGCCTCTTACAGGCTACGTAAGAGGTGGCTGTTCTCCTCTGGGGACTAAAAAGAAATATCCTGTTTTTATTGATGAAAGTGCTTGCC
>JAAYEY010000205.1 GCA_012728505.1 Synergistaceae bacterium
GCTTGTTCAGTCTCTTCAGCCTGTTTAAGGAAATCACCGATAGTTACGTTTGTCTCTTCCTGAGGAAGCTGAGTGCTGTGGCTGTCGCCTCTTCTTCTATCGGAATCTGGACGGCGACGGCGCGGGCGGTCTTCTGTTTTCTGACCCTCCTGCGAGCCTGTCTCTTCAGTTTTAGGCCTTCTTACCGGTTCTTCGCCAGCGGGACGGAGGCTGAGACGCATCCTGCGTTCGGCAGGGTTTACATCAAGGACTCTCGCTGTAACTTCCTGTCCCTCTGAGAGGACTTCTCTTGGATTTTCGATCCTCTGCTGACTTATCTGGGATATATGAATCAGTCCCTCTATTCCGTCTTCAAGTTCTACAAATGCACCAAAATCTGCTATTCTGACGACCTTGACTGGAATTTCCATGTCCTTCGTATATTTTTCAGCTACATCCTTCCATGGATCTGAAAGTTGCTTGTAGCCAAGGCTGATACGCTTACGCTCGGAATCGACCTCCATGACCGATACCTCTATTTTCTGGCCCTTTTTAAGAACTTCTTTAGGATGCTTTATTCTTGTCCAGCTGAGATCTCCAATGTGTACGAGACCTTCAACACCGGGTTCTATTTCAACAAAAGCACCGAATTCTGTCAGGTTTGAAACAGTACCTTCAGCTACTACTCCAGATTTCCAGCGTTCTGCCACTGTATCCCAGGGGTTTGGCTGAGTCTGTTTGAGGCTGAGAGAGATTCTGTTGTTCTCTTTGTCTATGCCGATCACTTTTACTTTGATGTGATCGCCTTTAGAGACAACATCTTTCGCCTTGGCGTTGCGCTGCCATGAGAGCTCGCTTACGTGTACAAGGCCTTCCATCGCACCGAGATTTACAAAAACACCAAAGGAAGTGATACTGCTGACATCACCTTCAAGGAGATCGCCTTCGTTAACATTCTCGTAGAACGACTGTCTGATCTCTGCCATTTCCGCTTCCATAAGGCTGCGGCGTGAGAGTACAAGGCGACGCTTGCGGCGGTCTTTTTCAATCAGTTTGACCTGGAAATCCTGTTCAAGGAGACGGGCAGGACTAACTATGCGTCCGTCTTCTGCAAGGTGAGAAATAGGAATGAAACCTTCTATTCCGTAACAGTCTACTATAAGTCCGCCCTTTACTTTGCGGAGCCCCTTAACTGTTATAGTCTCACTCTTTGCTGCCTCTTCTTCAAGCTTGTTCCAGCGTTCATCAAACTCACAGCGCCAACGGCTCAGACCAAGCTGCGCATCTTCGCCCTGTCCAATATTTGTGATCTGGACCATAACTTTGGCACCGTTTTCAGGCTCTTCAGTTTTTTCGACCAAGACTCTGTGACTCCACTCTTTGCGGGGAAGAAATCCTTCACACTTGTACCCCACATCAACAAGCCATCCGTCTTCACGTGCGTCAACTATAGTACCTTCAACGACTTTTCCGCGATGGAAATCACCCATCACGTCATATTGCTCCATCATTTCTTCCATTGTTACTTCTTTTTCCGGTGTTGCTTCTGCTTCAGGTGTTGCTTCTTTTTCAGCTGCTGCCTTTGTTTCAGGTGTTACTTCTGTTTCAGCTGTTGCTTCTTTTTCAGGTGCTGCCTTTACTTCCTTTGTTACTTCCTTTGTTACTTCCGTTTCTGGCGTTACCTCTGTTTTAAGTTCGTCTTCTGTGCGAAGCTCATCAACCATACCCAACATCCTCCTGCTTACATCATGTTTAAATTTTGTATCAATTCTTTTATTAGCCAATCAGGAGTACTTCCTCCTGCAGCTATTCCTATGTCATCTTTATTTTGCAGCCACCCCCTGTCAAGCTCTCCTGAATGTTCTACCCATAAAGTTGAAACTCCAACATCTATTGATATCTCAGCAAGTTTTTTTGTATTAGCACTATTGCGCCCTCCAAGTATTATCATTCCGTCGACCTTAGAAGCAAGCCTACAGACTGAATCTTGCCGGGCCAAAGTAGCTTTGCAGATAGTATTGTAAACCTTGATCTCTGTCGAAACTGTCACGAAAGAACTAACAAGCGCAGCGAGCGAAGCGACCTTTTGGGTCGTCTGGCTTAGTATTCCGCACTTTCTCCCCTTTAGATTATCAGGTATATCTTCGCCGGCAGAGATGACGGCTACCTCTCCTTGAACATAACCCATTATCCCCCTGACTTCGGGGTGTTTTCTATCCCCTGATATTACCACAACATAGCCCTCAGAAGAAAGGTCTTTCGCTCTATTTTGTGCGGTTTTAACAAAGGGGCAAGTCCCGTCGACAACTTTAATGCATTTTTTTTTGACGATATCAGCTTCAAGCGGTGTGACTCCATGAGCCCTAATAAAGGCAACAGACCCACTAGGCACCTCTTCGGCAGACCCAACAACAATAAGTCCCATCTTAGAGAGCCTTTCTATCTCTTGAGGATTGTGTATAGGGCTGCCTAGTGAATATATTGTGTTAGACCTAGAAAGTTCCTCTTCTAGCTCTGATATTGCCCTTCTTACACCAAAGCAAAGTCCAGTCGGATTAGCAATGTGTATTTTCAATTTAATTTTTGTCCTTTTGTTCTAAATGTTTTATGCAATGAGGCAGTACATCCTCTATTGCTTTCGACATTTCGTATTTGTCAAAATCATACCATATAGCCGGTTCAAAATGTTTGAACCATGCCATCTGCTTTCTGGAAAAGGTTTTTGTCGCTCTTATATCCCCTTCTATCGCTTCTTCGTAGGAGCACTTACCTTGCAGAAACTCTACCAGTTCCTTGTAACCGAATCCCTGCAGAGCTGGTAGTTTTGGGGAATACCCTTGAGCTAGAAGCCATTCAACCTCTTCAGGATAACCGTTAGAAAATTGTTGTCTCACTCTGTCCGCTATCTTTATGTAGAGGTTTGCCCTATCTCTAATAAGGCCAATATACAAAATGTCAGATGTTGACTCAATCTTAACCTGGTTTTCATACCACCAGGTTGCTGTTTTTCCTGTTAAGCGATATATCTCAAGAGCTCTTATAATTCTTACATAGTCGTTATGGTGTATCTTTTCCGCTGCTGTTGGGTCCAAAGCCATCAGTTCGGAGTGAAGTTTTAAAATACCTTGTTCTTCAATTTCTTCTTCAAGCACCTTCCTGATTGCCGGATCTTTGGGCAGATCTTCTGATAGAGTGCCGCACAAGGCTTTGTAATAAAAAGCTGTGCCTCCAATAAGAAGAGGAACCCTTCCCCTCTTTTTTATCCTACTAATCGCATCGGAGGCCTGAGAGGCAAAATCAGCGGCGGAATATATCTGGTCCGGGTCTGCGACATCAATAAGGTGATGGAGTACCTGCTTTCTGATTTCAAGCGAAACCTTGTCTGTGCCTACGTCGAGATATCTGTAAACCTGTCTTGAGTCTACCGATATGATCTCTGCGTTCAACCTTGTAGCAAGTTCAAGGCTGAACGCAGTCTTACCTACGGCAGTCGGTCCAATTATTGCTATAACCGGAATCTTTTTCTCGTTTATATTTTCCATCAGCGCTCAAACCAATCTTCAAGCTTTTTATCTTCTATAAGAAAAACGGTTGGCCTCCCGTGAGGGCATGAAAAGGGGTTTGAACAATTATCAAGCCTTGATAAAAGAGTCTCCGCCTCTTCTCTCTCAAAACGTTGTCCAAGTTTTACCGCATCTCTGCAGGCAAGCCTAGCCATTCTCCACCATACTTCCCTATCTCTTTTTTCCGGATCTTTTTCCAGTTCAATGCCCCTAAGCGCAGAACGCAACATGTCGAGAGGTGAGAGTCTAGATTTACCGCGAAGCATTGGGACGCCAACCAGGCACTCATCATGAAATTCAAATGCGAGTTCTCTCAATTCTTTTTCTGACATCTTGATTTCGACCAATAAGGCACTGGGTATTTCTATTGGCATCGCAAGTTTTTGAGTAGCCAATCCATCCTTAAAACTTGCTGCTATCTCTTCATAGAGTATCCTCTCATGCGCTGCATGCGGGTCTATGATTGCAAGTCCGTTCGGAAAATCAAATAGCAAAAATCCCTTTGCAGTTTGTCCGATAAATTTCCTTTTTCCCTGTTCGGAATACGGCTCACCTTGGATAAATATGCTCTCATCTGGAGAGGCGACTCTATCACCGCTCACCTCTGTAGCATTACTTGGCTTCCAGGGAGAGGTGCTGAACATGGGGTTTGATTTGTCAAACCACGCAGGCTGATTCATATTTGAAAATGAAAGAACAGAGCTCTGCTCTTTTTGGGGAATATTTCCGGATGAGAATGAATATTTGCGGGCAAATATTTTTCGGGCGGTATTAAATACAATTTTATAAATGTCGCCAGCTCTTCTGAATCTTACTTCTTCCTTTGTAGGGTGGATGTTTACATCGTGTTCCTCAGCAGGTAACTCAAGAATGACTAGCCATTCACCATATGGTACAGAGTCTCCTCCGTACACAGCAGACCTTATAGTCGAATCCTGTATCCTTCTGCCGTTGACAAAGATTGTGATGACAGTACGTCTGCTATCAGGTATGGGATTCCACCACATTTTTACACTAGTAAAGTTTATGACTGTCTCCGAGCTGTAAATTGGTGTGTCGTCCCCCCATTTCCTGGCAAGAGTCATGTCAACAGATTCCAGCGGCAAGAGTTCCATTATTTTTTTGCCGTTTGAGAAGACGCGGAAAGTCAGTTCCGGATGCACAAGAGCATAATCGTTTACGACCTGCAGTATCCTTCTAAGCTCAGCAGAAGCTGTCTTCAGAAACTTACGTCGTGCAGGGAGGTTGAAGAAGAGATCTTCGACCTGAATTCTCGTACCTACTTGAGAGGGACTTTCTGTATGAAGAGTAATTTCCCCACCTTCGCATCTTATCAGTCCGCCGCTTTCAGAATCTTTCTCTCTGCTGCGAATCTCCATCCTGCTCACAGCCGCAACGCTAGAAAGCGCTTCGCCCCTGTAGCCAAGAGTCGATATCTTTTCAAGGTCTTCAAGCGACGATATCTTACTTGTGGCATATCTTTCAAGTGCAAGGGGAAGTTCATTAAACGGTATGCCGCATCCGTCATCTTCGATAACAAACGATGCTTTGCCGCCCTGTTCTATGTATAGTGTTATGCACCTCGCTGAAGCGTCAATCGAATTTTCGATCATTTCCTTAGCTACGGACGAGGGTCTCTCGATAACCTCTCCCGCAGCTATTCTGCTCGCTACTTCGCTATCAAGTCGTTTTATCATTTAAACCCAAGCACTTTCCGGCTTTCTTTTGTAAGCCTGTAAAGAATCTGCAGAGCTTCCATCGGAGTCATTTCATCGGGAACGGAAGCCGCAAGCTCTTCAAGTATGGCTTCGTGTCCCACTTCAAAAAGCTTCATCTGGTTTTCTTCCACCAGAGGAAGAATGTTCTTATCATCGTTTGATTCAGCCTCAAAGCTTTCGAGCAACTCTTTTGACCTCATGAGAACCAAAGGAGGCACACCGGCAAGTCTGGCGACCTCTATACCGTATGACCTGTCCGAAGGGGCCTCAATTACCTTATGGAGGAATGTCACCCCGTCCTTACCCTCTTCTACAGCCATGCTGAGGTTAACTACTCCCGGCAGCCTCTCTGCAAGTTTTGTCAGTTCGTGGTAGTGTGTCGCAAAAAGAACCGCGGCTTTTCTACCTTCCTGTCCTTGAAGGTATTCTATGACAGACCAGGCTATGCTGAGACCGTCATATGTAGAGGTCCCCCTGCCAATTTCGTCGAGTATGACAAGACTCCTGTCTGTCGCATTACGGAGGATATTAGCGGTCTCAACCATTTCCACCATAAAGGTACTTTGTCCTCTTGCAAGCTCGTCACGAGCTCCTATTCTGGTAAAAACCCTGTCTATTATCCCAATCTTTGCGCTCTCGGCAGGAACGAAGGATCCCATGTGTGCCATGATACCTATGAGAGCAGCCATCCTCAGGTATGTCGATTTTCCCGCCATATTGGGACCGGTTATTATTGCGATCCTTTTACCCGAGACCAAGCTAAGAGAAAAATCATTTGGAGTAAATGGACGGCTGCCTAGCATGATCTCAATTACGGGATGCCTTCCATTTTTTACTATAAAGTCGGTACTCATATTTATTTCAGGTTTTACATACCTGCGCTCTGAAGCTATTTCAGCAAGAGAGGAAAAGAGGTCAGCTGAGGATATAAATTTGGCTGTTCTAAGGATTTCAGTGTTTTTTTGCATAACAGATTCGAGAATCTCAGAATAAATTCTTTCCTCAATGGAAAGCATCTCTTCATCCGCCATAAATATCTCTTTTTCGAATATCTTGAGCTCTTCTGTAATGAAACGCTCTGCATTGACCAGAGTCTGTTTTCTTATATAATCTGCAGGCACTTTGTCAAGCCCGCCTTTTGGGATTTCTATGTAATAACCAAAGACTTTATTGACTCCGGCTTTGAGGTTCTTTATTCCAGTCCTTTGCCGTTCGTTATCCTCAAACCTCCGTAGCCATGCTGAAGAGTGGGCGGCCCTGTCTCTCCATTTATCGAGTTGCTCATCATATCCGTCCTTAATGACTCCGCCGTCTCTTACGAAACGGGGCACGTTGTCCGCTATAGAAGAATCGAGAAGAGCAAAAAGTTCAGTCAGATCATCTAATTCCCCTGTCCAAACTTTGAGTTTTTCGTTTCCGGCCAGTAAGGAGATAAGTTCAGGCAAAGCCCTAAGCGTCTCTCTTATGGTCAAAAGATCTGAGGGCGATCCCATCTTGAGCGTGAGGCGACTTATTGCCTTTTGGATATCGCCGCAGGACGAAAGAAGATGTACTATTTTGCTTCGCAGCTGAGGGTCATTAACAAGTTCCTCTATTGAATCCTGTCTTTTTTCTATTCTTTCGATATCCTGCAGAGGAGAAAGTATCCACTCTTTAAGCGTTCTTTTGCCCATTGCAGTACGACATCTGTTAAGGATTGAAAATAAAGAGACATCGGAAGGCTCCGTCAGTTCAAGGTTGATTATCGAATTTTGATCTAGTATCAGTGATTCAGCAGGCAATATAGCGGTAATACCAGTAACGTGAAGGGCCAAAGAGAACTGGGTCTCTTCCAGATATCTCAAAGCTGCCGCGGAAACGCCGGCAGCCGGATCTCTATCGTCTATTCCCATGCAGTTCAGTGACGCAATTTTCCATTTCTTGCACAACCACTCCGAACCAGCCCTGGGCTCAAATTCGCCTTTTTCTCTTTCGACTATATTAAGCCCTGAATGGGTGAGATATATTTTTTCAAGCTCTAAGGACTGTCCTTTGCGTATCAAGATTTCGTCTGGATGAAAAGAAGAAAGCAGCGAAGAAGCTTCTTCTTTATTGAAAGTTCCTGCCTTGAGCACGCCTGTAGCTGTCGTCAGCAAGGCAAGAGATACATTTTTCCCGTCAAATAAACAGGCTGCCAGACTACCATCTGATTCAGAACTGTCTGAGAGCCACGTTCCGGGGGTCACAAGCCTTGTGACTTCTCTTTTGACAAGAGTCTTTCCATCAGGGACGGAGACTTGCTCACATATTGCGATTCTGTATCCCGCAGCAACCAGTCTACCCAGATAGGAGTCGACTGAGTGGAATGGGACGCCCGCCATTGGTACTGCGTTTTCAGCATCACGGGAACGAGAGGTAAGGGCAATATCAAGGACAGAAGATGCTATTTGTGCATCCTCAAAAAACATCTCATAAAAATCACCCATGCGGAAAAAAAGAAGAGAGTCAGGATACTGCTCTTTCCAGTAAAGGTACTGTTCCAGCATGGGAGTTATCTTAGTCCCCTGCGGAAGTTCCAAATCTATTTCAGCCTCCCCTGATCTAGGTAGCTCTGAAGAAGAAGTGATGCTGCGACCATGTCTACTCTTTCTTTACGGCCCTTCCTCGATACATCTCCTTCTAAAAGTGACTGCTGAGCTATGACAGTGGTGAAACGTTCATCCCAAAAGATTATTTCAATCGTTGGATATCTGCACTGTA
>JAAYEY010000206.1 GCA_012728505.1 Synergistaceae bacterium
ACATCATCAATAATTAATTCTGTTACGTTCTGATTTTTTTCTAAACTTGGGGTGACTCTGATTTCATATTCTGCAGCCCCATATTTGTACCAGATTGTATATGGTCCAAAGTTTTCGGGAACAGATGGACTAATTATTAGAGATGTACCCTCTTTGCTTATCCCTATAAAATTCTTAATCAGCCCTTGATACATCCATCCTGCTGAACCGGTGTACCAGCTCCATCCTCCCCTGCCTGCCTGCTCTCCTTGAACAGACATTATGTCTGCTGTCATAACATATGGTTCCTTTTCATATCTCAGCGCATCTTTTCTGGCTGAGGTAATTTTAATTGGGTTAAGCATTGTAAAAAGGGTCTGGGACAAATCGTAATCTTTTATTAAGGAAGCTGCTATTGCAAGCCACACTGCAGCGTGGGAATACTGCCCGCCGTTTTCTCTTATACCCGGATAATAGTTCTTTATATATCCGGGATTTTTATCTGTCTTATCAAAAGGAGGTGTAAGAAGGAGTGAAATCCCGTCTTTTTCATTAACCAAGTACTGTTTTGCAGAATACATAGCTTTTAAGGCTCTTTCTTTTTCGGCTCCTCCGGAAATAACACTCCATGACTGGCTTATGGAGTCTATTTTACATTCGTCACTTTCTTTTGAACCTAGTTTTTCCTGGTCGTCATAAAAGGCTCTTAAGTACCAATCGCCATCCCAGGCATGTTTCTCAATATTCGACTTAAGGTTATTTCTGCTGATTTCCTGTTCTTTTGCAAAGTCAGTGTCTTCTTCGTGATATGCAAGAGGTATAAATTCACCAAGCACCGTATAAAGAAACCATCCTAACCAAACACTCTCCCCTTTTCCCTCGATTCCAACCATGTTCATTCCGTCGTTCCAGTCACCCCCACCCATTAAAGGAAGCCCTTGCTCCCCAAAGTGGGTATGGGTTATGGTTTTTTTACAATGTTCATAAACGGTTGATTCGATCTCAGATGTCTCCGGGGTACTAAGTGATTCATTTTGGCATTTTTCAAGTAAAGGTCCCTTGATGTAGGGAACTTTTTCTTTGAGTATCAAATAGTCTCCGGTACTTTTTATATAAGCGCAGGTAACGTAGGGAAGCCAGAGCAGGTCGTCTGTAATTCTTGTTCTGACACCCATGCCCGATGGAGGATGCCACCAATGTTGTACGTCTCCCTCTTCAAATTGTCTACTACATGCGATGAGTATTTGTTCCTTGACTGTCTCAGGTGCTGTATGCATAAGGGAAAGGGTATCCTGTAGCTGATCCCTGAATCCATATGCTCCACCCGCCTGGTAAAATGCGGCTCTTGCGTTTATCCTACAGGCTACAGTCTGATATAACAGCCAGCCATTAAGAAGTATATCCATTGCCCTATCTGATGTCTTGACCTTTATCGTGCCAAGCAGCCTATCCCAATAACCTTTTACTCTTTCCAGTTCATAATCAAACTTTGCCAAATCCTTGTACTTATTACTTAGTTTTATTATTTCAGCAGAATTATCGCTCTGTCCAAGTCCAAATACCACAGATCTTGTTTCACCAGGTTTTATTGTTAATGAAACCTGTATGGCTCCACATGGATCGTATCCTACACCTATATCGCATTGTAATTTTTTATTTAATCCTTCAGGATCTACAATTGAGCCTTTGGGACCCAAAAATTCTCTTCTGTCTCCTGTATATGCTGTTATCATTTCGCTGGAAAAAATGTAACTTCTCTGCTTTCGAAATGTGATGTCGTATGTGTTTTTTGCATAGAGGTATTCGTGTTCGTTGTTGTATGAAGAAACAGTATATTGATTAGTGCGGTCTCTATCCACACCAAGAACCCATTCAACGTAGTATGTTAAAGTTAGATATTTCTCGTTCTCTGAAGCGTTGGTCATATCAAGACGCCAAAGCTTAATTGGCTCTTCTAGGGGAGTAAAAACTTGAAGTTTTTGCTGTATTTCATCTTCATCATGAGAGAAAACCGAGTATCCAAAACCATGTGTTACCCGGAATATTCCATGCCCTTTTCTGCCTAGAGTCATTGGAATGATTACTTTTCCGGTGGCTTCGTCTTTAATATATATTGCCTCTGAAGCTGCATCACTGACAGGGTCATTAGACCATGGGGTTATTTTGTTTTCCCTGCTATTAATGGCCCAGGTCATACCTGCTCCTGTTTCGGAAACATGAAAGCCGAATTTTTTATTGGATATAACATTGATCCAAGGTGAAGGAGGCCTATTATTATCATTGAGCAGGATTTCATATTCCTTCCCGTCTTCAACAAAGCGCCCAAAGCTATTAAAGAACTCGCCTTTATGGCTGTCTAATTCCTTGTCACTAGAGGGCATATTTTCATAATTCAACAATATCAGCTCCTTCCCTAGTAAATATTTTTGTATTTTAACTCAGCTTTCCACCTGTTGTTA
>JAAYEY010000207.1 GCA_012728505.1 Synergistaceae bacterium
CGCTTCCAGTTCCTTATTGAAGCAGTAATCCTTTCAATGATAGGAGGAACAATAGGAATTATAACAGGCATATTTGTTGGTTATCTCTTAGCTTCCCTTACAGCCGCCCCTCCTATATTCTCTGCAGGGTCTATAATACTTGCCTTTGTATTTTCCGGCCTTGTCGGTATTGGGTTTGGTTATTATCCAGCGTGGAAGGCCTCTCTTCTGAACCCTATAGACGCGTTGAAATACGAATGACGCAACTAGATTGGGTAAAAACCTTCACCCTATAATCTTGATGTAAAGAGTGTGTTTTTAGTAAAATTAAATATAGAGGAGAAAAAACTGTTACCAACATCCTCTTAAAAATTGAAAACCGAAACATGGGAGATTATCGCATTTCTAGCAAACAATCGCGCCCTTTCTTTCAAAATTTACCGGGGAGCTTGTCTATGTTGTTATTTAAATGTTAACAAAAAGAATCATGGTTGCTCTTCCATTTTATTAAATAATGCCTTAATATATACGTGTGCATTAATGTAAATAGTTACATTTAATAAGAAAGTGGAGGTGTATCCATGTTAACCGGCAAATTGCTTGATGACATCGGAATACAGATACTGAAAATACTTCAAGAAGAAGGAAGGATTTCATTTAACGAACTTGGCAGACGAGTTGGTCTTTCTTCTCCAGCGGTTGCTGAGAGAGTGCGTCGAATGGAGGACGCGGGTATCATAATGGGTTATAAGGCTGTGGTAGACCAATCTAAGATTGGCTATCCCATAATGGCCGTCATCCGTATTGCTATTCCCGTAGCTCTTCTTGCTCAGGCAGATGAGATGGCGAAAGCGATACCAGAAGTCCTTGAATGCCACCATCTGACGGGAAGTGATGGAGTCCTTCTAAAAGTAGTAGTATCTTCTGTGGGACACCTCGAGGAAGTAATAAGCCAGATGGGAAGTTGCGGAATGACAACTACCGCAATAGTGCTCTCTTCTCCTGTCACAGGAAGATCGATAGATCCAATAAAACCTAAAAGCAATATCCATTGATCAAAGAGGAGTTTTTATGACCCAGATAAATCAAGAGGCAATCAACAACATTTTGAGTAGAAGGAGCATCCGCAGGTTTGATTTATTAAGGCCGGTAGATAATGCTTCTGTAAAAATAATACTAGAATGTGCATGTGCTGCTCCAAGTGCAAATAATTTCCATCCATGGCATTTTGTGATAGTTGATAAAAGAGAGATACTGGAAAGTATGGCTGAACTTCATCCTTATGGAAAAATGCTAAAAGAGGCTTCTCTCGCTATGGTTGTATGCTCTGAGACTGAACGTGAGGGAAGGGCTCTGAAATACTGGGAAGAAGATTGTTCCGCTGCTATGCAGAATATTCTATTATCGGCAAATGCTCTTGGTCTTGGGTCGGTGTGGCTGGGAGCTAAACGAGGCAGCGATGACCTTGAGGGAAAACTCAAATCGCTTCTGAATGTGCCGCAGGATATTGCCCTGATGGGAATTGCGGCAATAGGATGGCCTCTTGAAACAAAGGATCCTCACAAAGGGATCGACCCACACTCGTTGCACAGCAATAAATGGTGAAATATAGTTTTGTTAGTGGTAAAATAGATGGTCTGTAGATAAAGCGGTGGACAAACCGCTGTTTGTTATATGGCTAAGCAGTTCGGAGGAGTAAAAGTGGATCGTGAAAAACAGTCAAGTATATTCGAAGTTAATAAAGTAAGAATTCTTCCGCTGGAAGAAGAAATCAAACAAAGTTATCTTAACTATGCAATGAGCGTCATTATTGGCAGGGCACTACCCGATGCCAGAGACGGAATGAAACCTGTTCAGAGAAGAATTATTTACGCGATGCTCGAACTGGGTGTAAGACATAATCAAGCCTTCAAAAAATCCGCGCGTATAGTAGGAGAGACCATGGGTAAATTTCACCCCCACGGTGATTCTGCGATATATGACACAATGGCGAGACTCTCACAAGACTTCAGCATGAGATACCCCTTGGTCGAAGGGCAGGGGAATTTCGGCTCTATCGATGGAGATCCCCCAGCAGCAATGCGTTACACGGAAGCTAGGCTGGAATCTCTTGGAGAAGAGATGCTTGCTGACATAAATGAAGAAACAGTTGAGTGGGGCCCAAATTTTGACGAGTCCCTAGTAGAACCTCTCGTTCTGCCGACCAGAATCCCCAATCTTATTGTCAACGGAAGCACAGGCATTGCTGTAGGCATGGCTACAAATATGGCTCCGCACAACCTGGGTGAAGCCATTGACGTGTGCTGTGCATTGCTCGACGATCCTGATACCGAGCTTGGCGAACTGATGGCTCTAATGCCGGGCCCCGATTTCCCAACCGGAGGAATAATTATCGGCCGAGAAGGCATAATCGATTCTTACCGCACCGGCAGGGGGAAAGTCATAGTAAGGGGCCGAGTTGATGTTGAAGAGATCCGTAAGGGTAAAGAGAGCATAATAATATCTGAAATACCTTACATGGTTAATAAAACCAACTTTATAGAAACCATAGCGAAATGTGTTCAAAATGGAATGATAGACGGAATCTCCGACCTAAGAGACGAATCTGACAGAGAGGGAATGAGGATAGTAATCGAGCTTCAACGCGATGCTGATCCCAACCTTGTACTAAGGCAGTTGTACATGAGAACACAGCTCCAGAGTACGTTTGGTATTATTAACCTTGCAATAGTTGACGGAGATACCAAAGAGCTGCCTCTCAAAGACATGGTGAACATTTTCCTCAACCATCGAAGGACAGTGGTCCGCAGAAGGACAGAATTCAGACTTCGCAAGGCTGAAGATCGTGCACACATAATTGAAGGGTTGCTAAGAGCACTCGATGTCATAGATGAAGTTATAAAGATAATAAAAGGCTCTGATAACGCTTCAACTGCTCGGAGCAGACTGATGGAAAACCTTGATTTTACTGAAATCCAGGCACAAGCCATACTCGACATGAGACTGCAAAGACTTACAGGCCTAGAGAGAGATAAACTTAACAGCGAAATAACACAGTTGCACATGGATATTGAACGCTATAGAAGCATTCTTGGAAGCCTCATTATCCTCGACTCAGTAATAAAAGACGAGTTGTTGGAAATCCGCAGGCAATATTCCGACAAGAGGCGCACAGACATAGAAAACTCCTTGGAAGAAGTTTCTGATGAGGATCTCATCCCCGAAGAAGACATAGTCGTAGCGCTTAGCAGGGATGGCTATATCAGACGTATGCCCTTGCAGGACTACACAGTCCAGTTAAGGGGAGGCAAGGGAGTAAAAGGTGTTGCTACAAAAGCGGAAGATGAGATAGCTCTCCTTACCATCACAAATACACATAGAACCCTCTACCTTTTCACAAGCAGGGGGCGTGTTTTTGGCATAAGGGGTTTTTCACTGCCAGAACCTAAGACGGGCAAGGGAAAATTAGTTAGTACCATAGTTACGCTGGAAAAAGACGAACGTGTCGTAGCAATAAAAGACAGTAGTCTCGACGGCGCAAAATATGTTTTCTTTGTTACATGTAACGGAACGGCAAAACGTCTTCCTGTAGAAGAGCTTGAGGGGCTTACAAGAGCCGGTCGCAGAGTTCTCACCCTGGTTTCGGACGATAATATTGCAAGAGTTCGTGTTACCAGTGGCGAAAATGAGTTGCTTCTCACAACTTTGATGGGACAAACACTGAGAGTATCTGAGGAGGAGTTCCGCCCACTTGGCAGACAAGCTCAGGGAGTTCGCGGAATAAGACTTGGCGATGGAGACAAGGTTGTGGGCTGTGATGTCGTCACAGAAGGCCGACAAGTACTCTTGATAAGCGAATTTGGTATAGGCAAAAGGACAAAGTATTCTGAATTCACCCAGCGCCACCGTGCCGGATATGGGGTAAGGTCCATGAAGCTTTCAAAGAAGACAGGAAAACTTGTTGGTGCGTGGGGCGTTGCAGATGATCAGGAAATAGTTGTTATTAGCAGCAAAGGTAGGATGGTACGCATCAATACCAATGAAATTTCAATCCTTAGCCGTACTGCTACTGGATATAAAGTAGTAAGACTGGATGACGGAGATTCTGTCGCAGACGTTAGCATGGTCGAAATGGACGATAAAGGAATTCTGGATTGAAATTAGCACCTGATGGTTTGCCTACAATCGGCGGGTTGGCATTTATGGTTGCCGGGGGATGGTTTATCTCCCCATGGATATCTGCTATTCTTGCCTTCCCTCTTGCCTTGGCTCTCTGGTTTTACCGGGATCCCGATAGAGTTCCTGCAGATAATGTCGGTTGGGTAAGTCCGGCTGACGGACGAGTCGTAGAGATAGAAGAAGCAGAACATGAATATACAGGCAAGGCAACTAAGATTGGTATTTTTATGAATGGGCTGGATGTCCATGTCAATCGCTTTCCTGTAGCAGGCAGGGTTGAATATACAAAATATGTCCCGGGCAAGAAATGGTTTGCGATAGCTCCGAAAGCATCGGAGGTAAACGAACGTTTCTACGTCGGTGGCGAGTCAGAGAACGGGCGTTTTCTCTTGGTGCAGATAGCCGGAATCCTTGCGCGACGAATAGTTTGCAATGCAAGAAGAGGCGATATGATCGGTAGGGGCCAGCGTTATGGTATAATTAAGCTGGGTTCAAAGGTCGATTTATATTTGCCGCCATCTGTAGTTCCCGTAGTGAAGATCGGTGACAAGGTCGTAGCTGGGGAGACTGTTGTAGGAGTTGTTAAAAAATGAGAAAAAGAGACAGAAGAATCAGAAATATACCAATAAGTAAGATAATACCAAATATGATAACAAGCGGAAGTGTTTTCTGTGGAATCACTTCTTTGATAATGACGTACCACCAGCACTTTATACCGGCGGCTGTGCTGATATTTTTTGCTGTGTTTTTTGACGTGATGGACGGAAGAGTTGCCAGGAGCCTAGGAGGAAGCAGTGTTTTTGGAGAGGAACTAGACAGCCTCGC
>JAAYEY010000208.1 GCA_012728505.1 Synergistaceae bacterium
AGGCTGAAATCACCAACCAGAAGGAAGAAATCTTGGCACTTTTTAAGCAGTGCAAGCCTGTTGTTCCTTACTTTAACATCCTCGTCCATAACGAGTACATCTTCGAAGAATTTTGCTATGACAGGCGCAAGTTCTGCAAGAACTGAAGCAAGTTTTTCCCAGTCACAGCTTTCAACAGAGATTTTTGCCTCTTTTTCCAGCAAACTAAGTTTATCGTAAAGATTCTTTTCAGATGGCTCGATTAATCTTGATGATTCTACGTCACCTGAAATACTTCCGGCTTTATTAAGTAGGTTTTTGACCCTGACCGATGCTGTTATTAGATCTGTGAACCAGACCTCGTCACTCCTCTTTTGAAGTGTCTCTGCCATTCTGAATGTTTGAAGAGGGCGGTTCGATATTGTCTGAAGGACAAGTTCCACGACTTCATGCCTGTACGATTTTTCTCTTAATTGGACTTGAAGGCGCTGACGTACAAATGATTTGATCTTGTCCAGGGTCTCTTGATCCATATCAAATGCCGAAGCCGCTTTTTCTATAAGTTTGTAGAGATCAATGTCGAGCGACAATCCCCAAATGATCTCATTGATACATCTGGCCGCCCTTCGGAGCCCGTATGGGTCCTGTGAAGATGTGGGGTAAAGTCCTATTTTATATATTGCAGCAAGCGTGTCAGCACGATCTGCCATTCCTATAATGGCTCCTGTCGCTCCCGAAGGTGTGCTATCTCCTGCAAACCTTGGCAGGTACTGCTCATAAAGAGCGTTGGCAACCTCTTCCGGTTCACCGGCTTTTTTCGCATATTCACGGCCCATTACTCCTTGGACATCTGCAAATTCATAAACCATGTTGCTTACAAGATCTGCCTTCGCCAGAGTTGAAGCTCTTTCAACTGTCGCCTTTAGGTGACCGAAGGTGAGTTCCTCAGTAAGCCATAGGGCAATACTTTTAACCCTTTGCACTTTGTCATAGACAGATCCAAGCTGAACTTGATAAGTTACTGATTTTAGTTCTTCGGCAAGGTCATCAAGTGATTTCCGCTGGTCCTCTTTCCAGAAGAATGCGGCATCATATAGCCTGGCTCTCAGAACTCTTTCGTTGCCTTCTCTGACAACGCTCATATCTTTTGCTTTATTGTTGCTTACACCCACAAAATTGGGCATCAGTTTTCCTTCTTTGTCTCTTACAGGAAAATATCTCTGGTTTTTCGCCATAGAGAGGACAAGTACCTCTTCAGGTATATCAAGGAAACTTTTGTCGAAACTTCCATAGAAAACAACCGGATATTCGTTAAGATGGATATTTTCCTCAAGAAGAGAAGGAGCCACATCGACTTTGGCGCCGAGTTCTTTTTCTGCTTCTGATATTCCCTTTAGTATCATGTCTTTTCTCTCTTCGGGATCAGTTACGACGAAATTGTCTTTCATAGCTTGTTTATATCCAAAGAGATTCTTAATCTCTATCGAATCTGAACCCATAAAACGGTGTCCCCTTGAATAAAATCCGCTCTTCACCGTTCCGAACTCAACATTGATAAGTGAATCTCCATATAGGGCAGTTATCCACCTTACAGGACGTGCAAAATGGACTGATGGATCGGCCCAGTACATACTTTTTTGAAAAGAAAGTTTTTTAAGTATCCTATCAAGTATGATGGGAAGTATAATCTCTGTTTCCTGTCCTTTTTCTTTTTTTTCTGCAACTACATATTCTACTCCACTGATCTCCTGCACCTTGAGGTCAGTAACATTGACACCCTTGCTCCGAGCAAAGCCCTCTGCAGCTTTAGTGGGTGCACCTTCGGAATTAAAGGCCTGAGTTTTGAGGGGCCCCTTGGATATCTCTATGTTGTCACGCTGAGAATCGGATATATCCTTTACCATCAGAACGAGTCTACGTGGCGTACATTCGACCTTTATGTCCGAATGGTCAATATGTGCGGCTAGAAGTTCTTCTTTAGCATACTGATAGAGGTCTACAATGGCTTTGGGCATAAAACGCGCGGGGATCTCTTCGGTCCCTATTTCAAAAAGAAGGTCATTTACGGACATTATTTTGCGCCTCCTTCAGCTTTTTCAAATTCATCGAACTTACCTTTAAGAGGATGTCCCATCTGTTCTCTCTGATCAAGGTATGAATGACAACAAGCGCTCGCAATCGCCCTGACCCTTCCTATGTAACCTGTTCGCTCTGTAACACTTATCGCGTTTCTTGCATCGAGAAGATTAAATGCATGTGAACATTTAAGGACATAGTCGTATGAAGGAAGAACAAGCCCTCTTTCAAGTATCTTTTTTGACTCTGCTTCATACATATTGAAAAGTTGGAATAGCATTTCTGTGCTCGCTACCTCGAAGTTGTATGTTGAGTGCTCTACCTCACCCTTGTGATGAATATCGCCGTACTTGACGTTACCTACCCATTCAAGGTCATATACGCTGTCGACCTTCTGGACAAACATGGCGATACGTTCGATTCCATAGGTAAGTTCGGCAGGCACAACGTCCATGTCTATCGAGCCCATTTGTTGGAAATAGGTGAACTGAGTTACTTCCATCCCGTCAAGCCAGACTTCCCATCCAAGTCCCCAAGCGCCTGTCGTCGGGTTCTCCCAATCATCTTCAACGAACCGGATATCATGTTCGGCAGGGTCTATACCTAAGACTTTTAAGCTCTCTAGATACATTTCCTGAATTCTTTCCGGAGCGGGCTGAATTATTACCTGGTATTGATAATAATGCTGCAGCCTGTTGGGGTTCTCTCCGTATCTGCCATCAGTAGGCCTTCTTGATGGCTCTACATAAGCCACGCGCCATGGTTCGGGTCCGAGAACTCTTAATGTTGTCGCCGGATTCATCGTCCCGGCTCCTACCTCTATGTCATATGGCTGCTGAACTACACATCCCTGTGTTGCCCAAAAACTTTCCAGATTCATTATAATTTCCTGAAAATTCACTTGCTGTTGCCTCCTTCAGATAGTAAAAAAACTATATTTGATAAATTCTAATCCCAATCAGTGAAAAATGTAACCAGTCTTTTTAACTCTTCTTTATATAAAGCCGGTTTTTGTTCTGATTTTGACCATTCAATGAATTTTTCATGACTAACTAGAGCGGCAACTCGAATAGATTTTAGGTTTTCTGAAGTTATAAGATTTTTTTCACTCTCAGAGCAAGTTGAACAGATTAGACCATCATTTGTCCACCTTGCCTCAGCATCTAGCCTAGAGCCGCACTTTACGCATAACTGAAGAGAAGGGGCAAGTCCCGTTTCTTTGAGCAGCCTCCAGGTAAATCTATATTCAACGATATCCACAGGACAGTTCTCTTTTAACAATATCATGGATGACCACAAAAGAGTAAGTATGTTATTGCTTTCGTGTCCCACTAACAAGCTCTTGGAGAGTCTTTTATAAAACTTCAACGCGGCTTTCAATTTTCTTGCTGAACATCTAAGTGAAATAAAATCTTCTTTAACTTCAGCGCTTTGGAGATAAAACCTTGTTGGGCTTTGGTAGAGGTTAAATTCAGCCCAAATAAGCGGCTCAATGGCGCCTCCGAATCTACATTTAGTCTTTGAAGCCGGAGCGCTTACCCAATGTGGCCCAAAGTCTCTTAAAAAAAGCAGAAGGGATTGTCCATCCCCGTATGAATCCCTTCTTTGCAAGACTGTTCCTATTTGAGAATAACTACCTTGCGGTAGTTTGTCTCTATCTGGCAGAGAGATCAAAAACTATACCCCAGTCGTCTGAGTTCTTCCTGAGATTTCCTCCAACCCGGTTTAACCTTGACCCACAGCTGAAGATAGACCTTATATCCGAATTTATGTTCAAGGTCTTTTCTTGCAGCTGTTCCAATCATTTTGAGTTTTGATCCGCCTTTGCCTATTATTATCCCTTTTTGTCCATCTCGATCAACTATTATTGTCGCTCTTATTTCACATATCTTGAGCTCGGGATATTCTTCAGGGCTTTTAAACTCATCTACAATAACAGCTATTCCATGAGGGACTTCTTGATCTGTAAAATTCAATATTTTTTCTCTTATCACTTCGGCTGTTAAAAAGCGTTCGGTTGAATCCATCAGCATATCAGCCGGGTATACTGGAGGCTGCATAGGAAGCAACCCGCTTAGTGTTTCAATAAAAACATCCATGTTTGTACCCTTTTTTGCTGAAATTGGAACTACTGCAACAGGTGATATCATAGTCTCATAGAGTTCAACAGTCTTCCAAAAGACTTCGTCGCCAGAAAATTTATCTATCTTGTTTACCACAAGAATTATTGGAATATTGGCATTCGAGAGAATGTTGATTATAATTTCTTCTTTTTCTCCCAGCGAATGGTCTCCTGCTTCAACGACAAAACATACTAGATCAACCTGTGAAAGAGCCTTGTTTGCTTCATTGAGCATAAAATCTCCAAGTACATTCTTGGGTTTATGAATACCGGGGGTATCGACAAAAATAATCTGTTCTTTTTCTGTGGTCAATATGCAACGGATTGCGTTACGAGTGGTCTGCGGCTTTGATGAGACGGCTGCGACCTTTTCTTTAAGGAGCGTATTGATTATCGAAGATTTGCCTACGTTAGGACGTCCCAAAAGCGCGACAAATCCACATTTGTAAGTTGATTCCTCTGGTATTTTTTTATTTGTCATCTTTCGTCTCTCCTTTCCCAGGCAATTTGAAACGCAGTGGGAGCAACTCGCTAAGTTTGTAGATAACCGGCCTGCAATCTTCCTCCAAAATTACAAGCATATCGCAGTTGAACTCTGACAGAAACTGTCTGCAGGCTCCGCACGGAGGGCAGAGTTTTCCTTCTTTTCCAACTATCGCAATAGCGAGGGGGCGAAGTCGGCCTTCTCTGACAGCCGTAGCCATAGCATTTCTCTCCGCACATATCGACAGTCCGTAGCTTCCATTTTCGACGTTGCAACCTGACACTATAATATTATCTTCAAAAAGTATCGCAGCCCCAACCGGAAATGAAGAGTAGGGAGCGTATGCATGTAACTTAGCTATCCGCGCTTCTTTTAAAAGATTTTCAGCATCGAAGACACATTCTTCAAGATTTATCATATCCGTTATCGCCCTCTCTAAAAAACTGGTCGACCATTTTATCTTGCTCCGCCCACATCCTTAGCTCTGACTCACTGTCGTTGTGATCATATCCTAACAGATGAAGCAGCCCATGTGACATAACTAGCACAAGTTCTTGAATAAAACTTTTGTTATTTTCAGAAGAATTATAAATGACCCTTTCAGGGCATATTACGATGTCACCTAAAGGTAGACACTCCCAGTCTTGCGGGGGCGAAAAAACACTGTCCTCTTCCCAAAGCGGAAAAGACAAAATGTCCGTAGGAGCATCGACCTCCCTGTAATTGAAATTAAGCTCCCTTATTTTTGAACTTTCGACAAAAGAAAGAGAAACCTCAGCGCGCAAACATGATGGAGGAAGGAATTTTCCTCTTTGAAGAAGGGACGCATAAAGTATCTCTATCCTCCTCAGAAAATCTTCCACACCAAATGGAAGTTTATCAGTTATAAGCACTTTTCCCACTGTAATAACATTTAATTTCATTTGATGTTCTGCTTTTCTTTTCTTTCAAGAGCTTCTTTTACAGACTTAGATATGTCTTTGACCTCTCGTGAGTGGTACGTGGATCTCAATATTTCTATAAACGAAGATTCAATTACTGCCATTTCTCTCATAGAAAAATCTACGCTCCTGAGTTGTCCGGCATCTATTTTTTGCTTGATGACACTCTGGACCAATAGCCTTAAGTCTCTAATGTTTTCAAATGTCTTGTTTTTCGTTTTTACTGCTGCCTCAACAGAATCTGCGAGCATAACAAGAGCTGTCTCTCTTGACTGGGGGCTGGGGCCTGGATATCGGAACTGCTCTATCGTTGTGTTTTCATCAAGGGCTAAAGCCTTTTCATAAAAATACTTCTGGACCGTTGTTCCATGATGCTCAGCTATAAATCTCTTAAGAGTTTTAGGCAGTTTTGCATCATCGGCTATCTCCAAACCGTCGCGAACATGAGATATAAGAATGAGCCCGGAAAGAGAGGGAGAAAGCTCGTCATGCACATTTTCTCCGCGTAGCTGGTTTTCAACAAAATATCTGGGGTTTTTTAATTTTCCAATGTCATGGTAATAAGCCCCTGCTTTGACTAAAAGCCCGTTCATCATAAGCTTATCTGCAGCAGCCTCAGCTAAGGTACCGACCATAAGTGTGTGATGGTATGTCCCAGGAGCCTCTAACTGGAGCCTTTTCAAAAGTGGCTGAGATGGATGGCTAAGCTCCAATAGACGAAGTGGGGAAATTACATCAAAAAGGTTTTCCCACATAGGTAAAAGAGCTATAACTAAAGTACTCCAGAAAAGACTAAAAACAACGGATAATATAGGAAGTTGATATGTATAATAGAGAACAAGTCCCCAATGAACAGCAACTGAAACTGCCCCAAGGCAGAGACCAAGAAAAAATAGATTTCTCCAGATAGTAACTCTTTGGTTTGGGGGGTCAAAGAAGAGGATCCTGCCAATACCTGCAGAGAATAATGCAAGTATGCATCCAAGCGCCACTATTCCGGGGTTAGTGCCAAAAGCAATCATAACGCTTATTATTCCGCCGCCTAACACAACATGATATGAGATAGAGACAGGCAACGTTAGACACAACCATCCTGTTAAGCCTAAAACAGCCATAGAATATCCACCAGTTCTGGCAAACAACACCTCAAGGAACCATGCAAGGGATAGGATTACTGATATATATATCCACTGACGAAATGTGAGTTTTTCCTTGAGGCCGTTTTCGATCCAAACAGGCCAGAAGCTCCACAATAGAATAGCACCAAGTATAAATACCAAATGTCTGTATGGAAATCTAGAATCGGGATATCCTTGGGATCCCAATAATTTTGCAAGAGAAGGGGTTACGACCTGTCCTTTTTGGATGAGCACTTCACCCGGACGAATCTCCCTTACCACGGGAGGTATCTGTTGTGCAACATCATCTCTCAGCCTGGAAGCCATCTCAGAATCGCTGTTCAGTGAAGGGTTTAAAACTTTATCCAATATCTGAAAAGCCACATTCTTGTTCGATTGGCTAAGTTTGACAGTTGAGAGTTCTTTCCATATCAGTACAGTCTGCTCGTCCCTGTTTTGAGATTTATTCCGAGTGCTTTCTGCAATTTTTACAACAGTGCTGACTATATTGCTCTGAGCAAGATTTGGTAGTCCCAAAAAAAGTTCAAGCAGTGGATTTTCAAGCACCAAAGAATAATCTCCAGACTTAAATAGTTCAATCTTATTATCAACTTCAGAAGATATCTTCTCGTCTTGGACCATAACATCAATAATTCGTGAAGCAGCTCTCTGCCTAAGTTCTACAGTGGCTGACCTGTCTTCGTACCTTGAAGAGGTGAGGGCGAAATATGTCTTTGTTGATGGATAACCGATACGGTAATTCTCCAGCCTGTCAAAAACAAACCAGTTGCCAATCACTAGGAGACAAGCAGCAGTAAGCAGTATGAATCTGAAAGCGATATACTGTTTGTTGGAAGCTTTAAGTTCTAGATTAGCCTTAAACTGAGATACAATTTTTTTAATCGGTTCTTGGCGCTTTTCTCCGTTGCTCATAATTTTCGTACGCCCTCACTATCCGCTGTACGATTTCATGCCGCACAACATCATGGTCGCTTAACCTTACGAAAGCAATTTTTGGAATATCCTTGAGGATGTCTTGGACCAGTTTTAGTCCTGATATTTTATTAGAGGGAAGATCGACCTGGGTAATGTCCCCCGTCACAATCGCTTTTGATCCAAAACCGAGCCGGGTCAGGAACATCTTCATCTGCTCCGGTGTCGTGTTTTGAGCCTCATCAAGGATAATGAAGCAATCATTCAGGGTTCTACCTCTCATATATGCCAATGGTGCTAGCTCTATGATGCCTTTTTCAATATATCTGTTGAATTTTTCTGCCGGGAGCAGTTCGTAAAAAGCATCATAAAGCGGCCTTAGATATGGCTCCACTTTGTCCATAAGATCCCCTGGAAGATACCCGAGACGCTCTCCCGCTTCAACTACCGGTCTAACAAGAACAATCCTGCTAACCTTGGCTGATTTTAAAAATGCTACAGCCTGAGCAACTGCGAGGTATGTCTTCCCAGTCCCTGCAGGACCGATGGCAAAGGTCACGTCATTTTCTCTTATGGCGCGAGTGTATTCCTTCTGTCCGTTGGTACATGGACGTATAGGCTTGCCCCTGTTGCTGACACAAACTACTTCATCATACAGAGACTTTAAGTTTACGCTTTCTCCGATTCCTATCTGGTTTAGCCCGTAACGTATCTCTGCGCTGCTAAACTTCTGTCCGTTGAGTGCAAGCTCTGCAAACTGCGTTAGGAGATCTTCAAGCCTTTTGATAAGCTCTTCGTCCTCGCCTTTGATTGAAAGGCTTGTTCCCCTTGCAAAAATTGTGACCGGGAAGGCCTGCTCAACCATATGCAAAATCTCACTATGCCCTGCAAGAAGTTTAACTATAGCTTCATCGTGAGAGGTCTGCTGAGTTAAGTTACTTTCAACCATTTTATTATTGAAATCTTTTGTATCTGCCATTCAATTAAGGGGCTATGATCTTACTACAGATTTTACTTCGGGCACGACCTCTTTTATAGCAGTTTCAACAGTCATTCGAAGGGTCTCCTGAGCATAAGGGCAGGTCCCGCATGAGCCAATAAGGTCAACATACAGCGTTCCGCTTTCTTCGTCGAATTTAATGAAAGAGACATCTCCTCCATGACTCTGAAGAGCTGGGGAAACCTTGGTCTTAAGTGCGTCCATAATTTTTTCTTGAATTGTCATTAATTATTCCTCCTATAATTTCTGTCTGTCTATTTCAAGCGAGTAATCCGCTCAAAAACGTATTAAATACTTCTCACATAAGTGGTGCCTTTACATAGTGAATTGCTGAGAGGTTCGTTCAGCGGTGAATCTGCAGCGTCATTGCTGCGGTGAATTTGCGACATGCTGCATGTCGCGGAGAATTCAAACTTAAATCCATTGCTGAAACCTGGATTCCCGCTCGACGGCATACGGGAATGACGGTACTTTTTGGTTCTTAATGTGAAAGATTTAATCTCTCATTCCCCGCCAGATGCTTATCTGGCAAATTCTCCGCGACGTTTTTTGTCGCAAATTCTCCATTTTTTGGTTTTGATTTCACAACTGCTTGCCCATTGCTTGCCAACAGCTTGCCTATCGCTTGCTCGCCTTTGGGATCCAATTCTCCATGCCCTAGTCGTCACAATTCTCCCGCACTTTGATTTTACAACCGCTCAGCTACCGCTTAGCCATTGCTCAGCCATCGCTCAGCAATGTTTTCTACTCCCGCTTCTCCGCATCCTTAGCCTTAGACCAGAATCCTTCAAGCTCGTCTAACGTAAAATCGTTCCATGACTTTCCTGAATCGGCAACTTCTTTTTCGACAAGCCTAAAACGGTCACTAAATTTTACGCAGGCTTTGTGGAGCGTCGTTTCGGGATTAGCTTCTAAATGCCTTGATAAATTAGTAACAGCAAAAAGCAGGTCTCCTATCTCTTCTTCAACGTATTCTTTTCCTGCACCGTTTTTTATGTTTTCTTTCAGCTCCAAGAGTTCTTCGTCAACCTTTGCCAAAACAGGTGTCAAATCGTCTTTAGGCCAATCAAAACCAACTTTTTGTGCTCGTTCCTGGATCCTGTATGCCCTGAGCAATCCGGGTAATCCCCTTGGGACTCCGGCGAGGAGAGAAGCGTCTACTTTTCTTTCTTTTCTCTCGCCTACTTTGATCTGCTCCCAGTTTTTAAGTACATCCTCGGAATCGTTTACCTCAGTATCACCAAATACGTGGGGATGACGTCTTATGAGCTTTTCTGTCAGGTGGTCGATCACTTCGCATATATCAAAATCACCAAGCTCTTCAGCCATACAGGCGATAAATACTACTTGAAGCATCAAATCTCCACATTCTTCACAGGTGTTATCCCTATCTTTGTTCTCTATTGCTTCGATAAGTTCGTAAGCCTCTTCTATGATATAACGTCTTAAAGAGAAATAATCCTGTTCCCTGTCCCACGGGCAGCCATCAATTGCCCTTAAACGTTTCATTACTTCTACTAGCTTTACAAATTTATCTCCTGTTATCTGTTGTTTAGTCAACACAGCGCCCCCCAACAGTACCATTCTACCAGATTTAATTAAATTTTCCCTTTATCATATCGGCCAATATACTTATTCCCCTGTATCCGCCTGGGCCAACAAAACCATCCAACTTGCGCATCCATGGAAGTTTTAGATTCAGAGATCTCCAGGCACCGTCCAAATCTCCCTGTATAACTGTCTCCTGACTGCTACAGATGATTTTAGTTATTTGTAGATCCGGAGCTGCTGTCCTTACACAAGTAAGGTCCATTAAAAATTCAAGGGCTGGCGGGAGTTTTCCGTAACGGTCTATCGTTTCTTCTTTAAGGCTTATCGCCTCTGACGGTCTGTCTGTCTTCAGCATCCTTCTGTACAGAGTAACTCTCAGATTTTCTTGAGGTAAGTAATTGCCTGGTATAGCGGCAGGAAATGCTACTTCCACAACAGCCTGTTTTTTCTTTTCTCCCTTTATTTTAGATATCTCATCCGCAAGCATGTCACAATATTTTTGGTACCCTACTCTGGTGGAATTACCATGCTGAGAAATCCCTATAAGATCTCCCCCACCCCTTATCTGTAGATCTCTTTGTGCAAGCTGGTATCCGGCCCCCAATTCGTCCATCTCGGCAATCGCTTCCAGACGCTCGCTAGCCTCTCGAGTAAGACGTGCTTCAGGAGGATAGAAAAGAAATGCGTACGCCTGCTCCTCTCTTCTTCCTACACGACCTCTAAGCTGATACATCTGAGCGAGACCAAGTTCATGGGCATCATCGACTATCAACGTGTTTGCCATTGGTATATCAAGTCCGCTTTCAACTATTGTCGTGCATATCAGTATGTCTAGCTCGCCAAGAGAGAAGCTCATCATCGTTTTTTCAAGTTGAGCTTCCGGAGTCCGGCTATGCGCCACAGCAATATTCAGCTTTGGAAAAAGTCTTTTTAACATCACAGTTCTTTCATGAATATCGTTGATCCTGTTGTGAACAAAGAAAATTTGCCCTCCTCTGTTCTTCTCTCTTAAAACAGCACTTTTTAAAAGCTCCTCAGACCACGGCCTTACAACTGTCAATACAGGCAATCGTCTTTGTGGAGGTGTCTGAAGCACAGACATATCCCTAAGACCGCTCATAGAAAGAGAAAGAGAACGTGGAATCGGGGTTGCCGAAAGCATAAGTACATCGACACCGGGGGTCATTTTCTTTAGATGCTCCTTGTGCATTACTCCAAATCTATGCTCTTCGTCTACTACAACAAGTCCAAGGTTTTTGAACACCACATCCTGGCTCAAAAGCCTGTGAGTACCAATTATAATGTCTACCTTGCCCTCTTTAAGGTCCTCTAAGATCTTTTTTTGTACGGAAAAGGGGACAAATCTAGATACAACTTCCACCCTTACAGGAAGATTACCAAACCTCGTAGAAAAAGTTTCATAGTGCTGCTGAGCAAGAAGTGTAGTTGGTGCTAGTATCGCTGTCTGTTTACCGCTGAAAGCAGCTTTCCCCGCAGCTCTTATAGCTACTTCCGTCTTACCGAAACCAACGTCGCCTACTATCAACCTGTCCATCGGAAAAGGTCTTTCCATGTCATCCTCTACGTCTTGAATACCTCTAATCTGATCGTTGGTCTCAGCGTAAATGAAACTTTTTTCCAGTTCCTTCATAAGTTCTCTGTTAGAAGCGAAAGAAAACCCCTTGGTGAGCTCCCTGGCAGCATATATTTGAACAAGCTCTTTAGCTGCATTTTCTGCCATAATTTTTGCTTTATCTGATGCTTTTTTCCACTTAGTCCCACCAAGGCTGTCTGCCGAAGGTTCTTGCCCCGGAAGGGGCGACCAAGGGGATATTTTATAAAAATGAAGAACCGGAATAAGCAGTCGCCGTTCATCAGCAAACTGTAATATCAGGTATTCTTCTTCTCCCTCTTCCGTTTCAATTAACTTCGGTCCCATATATCTGGAGAGACCGTAATCATCATGAACTACCCACTGACCCTGTATAAGTCCCGCTCCCCAATCACTAGGAGCGATTGTCTCCGTTCTGTGCCTTGAAAGAGATACGCCTGAAAGTTCTAGGTCTGTCAATACCGCTCTCTTTGTTTCCGTGTCGATGAAACCCTCAGAAAGTACACCTTTGACAGTCTTATAACCTTTTAAGTCCGCCCAAGAAAGATTTAGCTCTGATTCGGAATAGACATTTATATCGTATCCCTCGCGAAGCAGCTCTTCACAGTAGAAGTTCACATCTCTTAATTTCCCCCTGAAAAGAGGAAACTGTTTTATAGCCAGCCTCACCGAAGTATTTATGACATCCATAGTTACCCTTATACGCCTGAATTTGGTAAAGTACGAACAGAGTTCTTCCCATTTTTTCCAAGGTACCAGGTTTTGTCTTTCATTATCAAGGTTTTGCCAAAGCCATAATGAATTTTCAGCCGTAGTGTCGAGTCCTTTAGGGTCAAAAAATATTACTCTCATGTCGTCGGGAAGAAATTTTTCAAGTTCAACCTCTTTTTTAGAGATTAGACTCTTAAATGAACATTTATATAAAGTTCGCAGACTTTTCTGTGTTTCAGGATCAAAAAATCTGATGCTTTCAATTTCGTCATCAAAAAACTCAAGCCTGACAGGAAACGGATCAGAGGGACTAAATATATCAACGATACTTCCTCTTGCAACGAACTGGCCGGGAGACCAGACAAGCTCGCTTCTTTCATATCCTTTTAGTGCCAGCCAGTTAAGAAGTCTATCCCTTAACCTGTTTTCACCTATTTCTATTTCAAAATATTCCCCACCTGAAGAGAAGGGGGCAAGGAGCGATGCGGGGGTGGCTGATAGCACTCCACCTTCATGTCTAAATTTTTCTAGGATACCGCCTCTTTGAACTTTAAGCGCTTCAGTTCTGGATTCATCCTCGGTCAAAATCATGTCAGGAAGCATTTCTACCCTTTTAAAGACTTCCAGTGTCTCACAGTCTGCAGCAAAATCTCTTACTTGCCTCTGGTCCGGAAGCAAAACAAGCAATGAGGTGTCCGGGTCTCTTGTTACCCAGCTCCTCATTGCTCCCTTTGATACCAGATGTACCGATTTATTACGCAGCCACGATTCTTCGTTGAGTTCAAAAAGGCTGGCTACCGGTTTACTCTCTTTTTCTTTATCATACATTTATTAAAAGCTCCATAAAAAAACGCGACCTAAGGTCACGCTTTTTCCTGATCATTAATTTTGAGTCCGTTTATGGTACTCATTGCCTTTTGAATGTCATTTTTCAACCATATATTGAGTGCTTCCCACGCGACATCCTCAAGTTTATACCAAATTTCTTTCTGTCCGGACGGTATTTTTCCGAGAACCCAGTCTGCCATGTTTATAGGCCCCTGAGGTTCACCGACTCCTATTCTTAGCCTTGGAACCTCTAATGTTTGAAGCGCTCCTAGAATCGACATCATGCCCTTTTGTCCGCCGGCAGAACCTTTATCTCTGATCCTTACTTTCCCGAAAGGAAGGGTTGCGTCATCATATATAACCAAAACCTCAGATGGTTCTAGATTCTGATATCGTAACGCCTCTATCACAGATAAACCGCTAAGGTTCATGTATGTGTATGGTTTAAGAAGGGATATTCTTTCACCATTATGCAGCACCGGCCCCCAATAAGCTCCTTTAAATTTTGACTGGGGCTCTAAAAGCCCCAGCCTTGCAACGAAAGAGTCTACTATTAGCCAGCCGGCATTATGTCTGGACCAAGCATATTCAACACCAGGGTTTCCAAGCCCTACAATCAGTTTCATAACACTATAAAATCTTCTCCGTTATTATTCTTCGCTTTCTCCTTTTGCCTTGCCTTTTGCCACTACTTCAACTTCGGTTTCTCCCTCTTCGCCTTCAATAACTTCGGTTTCTTCCTCTTCCTCTTCGACTACCTTAGGCAACATAATATGCAGCACTACAGTATCTTCAGGGGTAAGAAGGTCACAACCCTCAGGCAAGGTAATGTCTTTGACGGTAATTTCTTCTCCGATGTTAAGTTCAGAGACGTCCACTACAACGTCATCCGGAATGTCGCCCGGTTTGATATCAACAGAAATGCTCCAAGCTGTCTGGTTAAGAAGTCCACCTTCTTTAATGCCAGGCGAAAGTTCGTTGTTTATTATTCTGATAGGGATTTCTACCTTGATCTTCTGTCCCTTCAAAACCTGATAAAAATCGATATGTTTGATGTTGAGGGTTAAGGGATGGCGCTGGACATCCCTAATAAGGGCCACACATTCCTTACCATCTGACATTCCCAGTTCGATAAGGGTTGTTTCTCTTGCCTTGCTATTGGCAATAGTAGCAATTGACTTTGTTGTAACAGTTCCAGCAAGTCCAAGTTTGTGTTCTGGTCCGTAAAGGATAACAGGGATTAAATTCTTGTTGCGGATCTTTCTACATACACCGGTCCCCGTCTGTTCTCTTATTGTAAATTCGATTTTATGCTGCTCTTTTTTTGCTGCCATTGAATGTTTCCTCCTCAGATAATAT
>JAAYEY010000209.1 GCA_012728505.1 Synergistaceae bacterium
AAAAGCCCAGTTCATGGCGCCTGAAGATATGAGGTCTGTAGCCAACAAGTGTCGTGAAGCGGGTAATGAACAGATAATATTATGCGAAAGAGGGACAGCTTTCGGATACCATGAACTGTCTGTCGATTTTCGCTCGATTCCTGTTATGAGAGGTCTGGGATACCCCGTAATGTTTGACGCTACACACAGCGTTCAAAAGCCGGGCGGGCAAGGTGACAGCAGCGGCGGAGACAGAGCCTATGTCTTGCCACTGATACGAGCTGCAGTAGCTGTAGGGATTGACGCTCTCTTTATGGAAGTGCATCCTGACCCTGATGTAGCAAAGTGCGACGGACCTAATATGGTGCCTCTGCGAAATATGGGTGAAGTCCTCAGACAAACTGCGGAAATTGATAAAATTGTCAAAGAGAAAATAGGTTTTGCTTCTCTTGATTGGACAGGTGAGTAAAGTTGAATCTTCCATATGAGCGTGAAGAAAAGAAATTTTCAGATGAAGAGATGCTTGCTGCAGGAAAGAAGGTACTGCAGAAGGAAGCCGAAGCTCTGACATCGGCGGCATCAAGAGTAGGCAACGAATTTGTAGCCGCAGCACATCTCCTGAGCAGGTGCAAAGGAAGGGTCGTTGTGTCGGGGCTAGGCAAGTCGGGACATGTTGGTAGAAAGACAGCTGCTACTTTCGCATCTTTGGGGGTCCCGGCCTTTTTTCTACATGCCACAGAGGGGTCTCATGGAGATCTTGGAATGGTTTGTCGTCAAGATCTTGGCTATTTTCTCAGCAACAGCGGAGAGACTAGAGAATTGATCAATATAATACCTTATTTCAAAAGGTTGGGTGCACCGATAATTGCGGTAACAGGTAATGTTAATTCTACACTTGCCAAAGAGGCTGATATAGTGTTGAACAGTAATGTGGAATCTGAAGCAGACCCTCTTGGCCTGGCTCCTACAAGCAGCACGACACTGCAGATGGCTATCGGGGATGCTGTAGCTGGAATGGCTACACTTCTTCTTGGTCTTGGAAAAGAAGATTTTGCGCTCTTTCACCCGGGGGGTTCTATTGGTAAGAAACTTCTGTTAAGGGTAAGTGACCTCATGGCTACAGGAGACAAACTACCTGTGACAAAGGAATCTGCCCTTGTTAGAGAAGCTCTTTTTGAGATAACGAGCAAAGGTTTCGGAGCCACAGCGGTGGTGAACAACGATGGAAGACTGATTGGAATATTCACTGACGGTGATCTCAGACGTTTTCTCGAAAAAGAGGGAGTGCAGGGGCTTGATTTGCCGGTACATATGGGAATGACACGTGCGCCCAAGGTAATATCACCTGACAGTCTTGCTGTAGAAGCTGTCCGGATCGTCGAAGAGTGGGAAGTCTCCGCCCTTATCGCTGTTGAAAATGACAAGCCCGTAGGGATGGTCCACATACATGAGATACTAAAAGCGGGGGTGGCCTAGCTGTCACTCCTTAGATCCCTTTACCAGCCCCTTATTGATTCAGTGTTTTTTCTTTCTTGGCCAAAGCTTAAAAAAAAATATAGTGAAGGCTACGAGGAAAGAAAGGGTATTCAGTCTCAGGGATTGATTGAAAAATTAAAGGGGAAAAGGCCATTTTGGGTGCATGGCGTTTCTGTAGGCGAAGTTCAGGCATTGATGCCGGTACTTCGCGCAGCCAGAGATTCGGGTTATAGCGGACCGATAATTATCTCGACAACAACTGAAACAGGAAGAGAGATGGCCTTTCGTTTGGGGGAAGGTCTTTTTGATTTTCATATTTATTATCCATGGGACAAAAAAAAGTTTGTAAAAAGAGCTTTGCAGAGTCTGAATCCCTGGGCTTTCGCGACAGCCGAGACAGAATTATGGCCCAACATGCTCTGGGAACTGAAAGATGCTTCGGTACCTGCCTTCCTTATCAATGGAAGAGTATCAGATAGGACCTGGGAACGCTTTAAGGGGCCAATGAAAAGAAAATTTGGCGTATCCGTATTTGAGCTTTTTACAGAGATTTACTTGAGGGAAAAACGTGACTTTGAAAGGCTAAGTTCCATAGGGGTTTCTGCAGATAAATTGAATATTTTGGGAGACACCAAAACAGATGCGCTTTTATCAAGAAAAGATCTAACCTCACGTGACAAATGGTTAGACAGCCTTTACTCTGAAAAATATAAAATATTTATTGCAGGAAGTACTCACCCTGGAGAGGAAGCGGTGGTTCTTAGAGCTTTCGAGATACTTAATAGCAAGTACCATCAAACCAAATTGATATTGGCACCCAGGCACCCGGAGCGAGCGAAAGAGGTTTTCGATCTTGCTCAGCAGAAATTTAGCGTTTGCTTGCTTTCTTCAGGTTCATTCGACTCAGACGTGATAGTGGTCGACAAGATAGGTGTTCTCTTTGACCTCTACGGAACAGCGTTTTCGGCGTTCGTTGGAGGGAGTTTCGTAGACAAGGGAGGCCAAAATATTTTGGAGCCGGCTTCGTGGGGGATTCCCGTGCAGTACGGGCCTCACATGGAAGATTTTGCGGAGGCCTCGGCTGAGTTTATTGAACTTGGGATAGCCACTCAGGTAAACAGTGCTGAGAACCTTGGAGATGTATGGATCGGAATAATGGAAAGAGCGCCTAGTGAATATTGCGAAAACCTCAAAGAGGTCAGCGAAAAATACTTTAAGCGTTCTTCAGGCTCGTCAATAAAAACATGGGAGCGTATATATAAATATTTTTGATCAGACAAAAACTATCTATTCATGTCAGGGAGGAATAGAAATGGCTATAAACAGGACTCTTTTAAATGATTTTTACAACGGATTGGATGAACGTTCACGAAATGCCCTTGATCTTGCTGTTTCAAAGGTAGTAGAAACAAAGAAAAAATCTGGGAAAGTAGTTGTAGTGACTGGAAGCGGCCCCAATTTGCACGAAGGTGTGACAAACCTTATCGCAGAACTCATGGGTAAGGAAATGATTGACGGAGTAACAACAAGTTCTGCTGTTATAAGCCACGAAATGAGCGGTTCTCTGGACAGGGTAAAGATGTGCGATGCGTCCCAGTTCGGATTGGATAGATCAAAAATGCCGAGAGGCAATGTATTTGAGTTTACAGACCTTTCCGATGAAGATCTCGATATTTTACGAAAAGAAATGATTCTTGATGAGGAACTTCTGGAAAAAGGGAGGTCCGCAGAGGGAAGAATGGTAATCAAAGCTGCAGGAAATATGGCTTATCCAATGGGACTTAGAACTGAGATGCTTGCTGAGGAGATACTTTCTCTTTCGAGGCAGTCAGGCCTTCCTTTTGAGACCATAGCAGGATGGGGATGCGACAATAAAACTATGCTTGGAATGGGAGCTGAAAAGGGAATTCCAGTATTGGTCACCATACCTCAGCTAGTAGGCGGAGGAAACGTTGGTTTGGCTTTAGGGGACAGCATTCCCATTGCAGAGCGTTCAAGAAGGCTTGCCGACATGATCGGAGGGGCTGATGTGATAATTGAATCAGCAGTAGCTCTTACACAGGAGATTCATGATGGGCCCTTTGAAACTTACACAGGCCACGGTATATGGTCATGGTGGCAGAGACAGCCTGTTTTTAGCCTTGAAGATAAGACCCTCGTCAGGTTCGATCTAGATGAAAACCTGAGGCTAGTACAAGACCTTCAGAAAGAGAGCTCTATGATACAAGAAGCAATCAATAAAGGACTTCCAAAGACGAAAATTTCAAAGATACCCTTTAGAATGGAAATGTCGGCATTTGCCCGTCACGAAGGAAGCATCCCTGTCATTGGGGACATAGGGATGATCTGGCCTGTATTTGCTGTTAAGATCGCAGATGAGCTTGGCATAAAACTTGACTTTATGAGCTATAAACAAGAGACTGCAGAAGGTATAGAGATGCGTGATTGGATAGTAAGTAACGTTAAATTTATCGACAGAGAAAAAATGTTAAAAAAATTTAATGAATGGAATGGTAGAAGATGAATTTACCAAGGATATTGGGTGTGATACCTTCAAGGTATGCATCTACAAGGCTGGAAGGTAAGCCGCTTCATGATATTTGTGGTAAACCAATGGTAGAGCACGTCTACAGAAGAGCAGTCCTTTCGGGTATCTTCTTCAGAGTAGTAATAGCTACAGATGATGAAAGAATTTATAATGCAGCCGAAAAATTTGGCGGAGATGTTCTTATGACGAGAGTCGACCATCTAGATGGATCGAGCAGAGTGGCAGAAGTTGCCAGATCCATAGATACCGATTACGTCATCAACATCCAGGGAGATGAGCCTATGCTCGATCCTAGGATGCTTCGGGAGCTTGCAGAAGGGATTGTCCTCGATCCGAGTGCTGATTCAGCAACTGTTTGCGTGCCAATAACAAACGAAAAAGATTTTAATAACCCTAATATTGTCAAAGTCGTTACAAACCAGAAAGGGAGAGCGCTCTATTTCAGCCGGTCTCCGATACCATTCAGACGCAACCTCACAGAATGCCCTGTTTGGGAACACCTTGGTATCTATGCCTTCACAAAAGAATTCCTTCTAAAGTTTGTTGAACTTCCGCCAACTCCCTTAATGATAGAAGAATCATTAGAGCAGCTACGGATATTGGAGCATGGTTACACAATGGCAGTAATACCTACAAAATATCCCTCAATGGGGCCCAATGTAAACACAGAAGAAGATCTTCAAATTGTCAGGAATATACTTGCTCAAGAAAAGGACAACAACAAAATTCAATGAATAGCACGAAGAGCATCAAGGCAATAGTCGTCCTGAGCGATGGGATCAAAGGACATCTGAACCAGAGTCTAGGTGTGGCTTTTTGGTTGTCCATGCTATCAGGTGCCGAGATACTCGAAACAGAGGTTCCAATTCTCAGTGGAGCAGCTAAAGCAAGAGCTAAAGCTGCATCCAGAAAGCTGGTTCATGGAAACAGAAGAGATGCTAGAGAGTGGCTTGCAATGGCTGACGGCGATGCCGTTATCAGAAGAGTTGGGCAGTGGTTTGCAGAGAGAGATATACACGAAGGGACAAGAGAAATTCTTATCATTTCTGCCGGCAGCTCACCTGCACCATACAACCTTGCCCTTGGTTATATCTGGAGGTGTGCGTGTGCTACCGTGATGACTCCGGGTGTAGTAGGTACAGACCCATTTGATTTTGCTATAGTGCCAGAGCACGATTATCCAGAAAGAAAACCAAATATTTTAGTCACCCTCGGTTCTCCCAATGCGATAATAAAGAATGAGCTTAAAGAACAGGGCGAAGCTTTGTTGAAAGAATTCCCTGCAAAATCCTCTGATATTTGGTCTATCCTTATAGGTGGCGATGACGGTAATTATTCTGTCTCTCCTGTATGGTTAAAAAAATCTATTGGACACATAATGAAGATTGCGGAAGAGCAAGGGGCGGACCTCTACATAACGACTTCGAGGAGGACTCCTCCTGAAACTGTTGAAACGCTAAAATACCTTGCATCCCATTCTACGTCCGTACGCTACCTTCTTCCAGCATCAGAGAGCGATTTTAATCCCATTCCTGCGATGCTTGGTTTTTCGACTGAGGTTTTTTGTACCGAAGATTCGATAAATATGGTCTCAGAGACTGTTACAGGCGGCCATAGAGTTGTGCTGCTCCGTGTCGAACATAAAAAGGGAATCAAGAAAATGCTCCAAAATGCAACTGCATGGCTGGTAGGAGCAGGAGCTTTGGCTCCCTCCATGCTGTGGGGTATCCCGAAGTTTGATCTCGTTTTTGAACACTTCGCAAGGCACGATGCGCTGCTGGACTTTAAAGACTGGATAAAAAGAAGATATGAACGTTTTATATATTCACAAGAC
>JAAYEY010000210.1 GCA_012728505.1 Synergistaceae bacterium
AATAGTACCTGCTCTAAGACATGGAGTTGAGACTTTGGCAGGTTGGGACAGCGAGTGCGGAGGCTAAAATACTGCCGCATGGACAGCGGCGTGAAACGGCGATTTTATCGCCGTGAAGCAATGGTGAAGCAATGGTGAAGCAGTTGTTAGGGGCTGCCGCATGGACAGCAGAGTGAAGCGGCGATTTTATCGCCGTGAAGCGATAGCCCCCTGTGTCAGAATAGATGTCGTGTGTGGGTGTCGACAGTACAAGCCTCTTCAGGTATAAAGAAACCATAATCCTGAAGGAGGAAAAACGATGATATATCCGGATGAATTTCGAGACGAAGTACTTGATTGTTTTCTTTCTAAGAAACGTACGTCTGCTACACAATTAGCGAAAGAATTCGGTATCGCTAGAAGCACCATGTTAAAGTGGAGAAAAGAGGCCGGTCTTGTAAACGGAGGCAGCTATAAGAAACCGGAATCTTCTTCAACAAATGAATTCAGCATCAAGGATAAGCACTACATGCTTAAAGAGACATTTCATATGACCGAGCATGAACTTGGAGAGTACTGTCGTACCAAAGGAATACTTGCCTCAGATCTCAAACGCTGGGAAGAGGAGATCACAGAACCAGTAAAGGATCTTACTTTACCAGAACGAATGTCATTTATCCGTGAAAATAAGAAACTGAGCAAAGAACTTGAAAGAAAAGATAAGGCATTGGCAGAAGCGGCAGCGCTACTGCTACTATCAAAAAAAGCCGAAGCGATCTGGGGGGTAAAAGAGGAAGAAAAATAGCCCTCTCAGATCGCGAAAGAGCAATAGAACTTATAGACGAAGCAGTATCTAATGGAGCAAGGCGAGAAAAGGCCTGTGAGGTCCTAAGAATAACAATACGCACTGCACAAAGATGGAGATCTGCTGGATCTGGAACGGTAGAAATGGATAAAAGAAAAGACAGTCCCCATCCCAACAACCCGAACCAGCTGACTGATAAAGAGGAAGAAGAAATAATAGAAATTCTGACCTCAAAAGAATACGGGGATAAAAGTCCGGGTCAAATAGTTCCTGAACTTGCGGACAAAGGTATATACCTGGCATCAGAATCTACCATGTACAGAATACTTAAGAAAAACGAGATGCAGAAACACCGAGGAAGAACACATAAGCCCACCGGCAAAAAGCCGAGAACGTATGTAGCTACAGCACCTAAACAAGTCTGGACATGGGACATAACCTATCTGCAGACAGTAATAAGAGGCATATACTACTACCTATATTTGTTCCTTGATATATACAGCAGGAAGATCGTTGGCTGGGAAGTATATGAAGAAGAAAAAGACGAACTGTCAGCACGTTTACTCCACAGGATATACAGCATGGAGAAAATATCGGGAGAGACGCTTGTACTGCACTCTGACAACGGAAGCCCCATGAGGGGACAGAACATAATGGGTATGATGGAGAGGCTTGGGATAACGCCTTCTCGCAGCCGTCCTCATGTAAGTGATGATAACCCCTACTCAGAGTCTTTATTCAGGACCCTCAAATACAGACCTGAGTTTCCAAAAGGTGGGGTATTCAAAAGTATAGAAGAAGCAAGGCTTTGGGTATCCGAATTTGTCAACTGGTACAACACGGAACATCACCACAGTGCAATAAAGTTCCTGACTCCGGATGAAGTCCATAATGGATTGGCAGAGGAAATACTTCAAAAGAGGGATTTGCTCTACAAGGAAGCATATGCCAAACATCCTGAACGTTGGAGCAGAAAAACGAGAAACTGGATACTTAACGAAAGAGTTTGGCTAAATCCACCGAAAGGCAAAACAGTGGAAAATGCAAAACACGCAGCATAATGATTTATTGAAGAGGCGACATGTACGGTTGACAGCTACCGATAGTGAAGCA
>JAAYEY010000211.1 GCA_012728505.1 Synergistaceae bacterium
ACACTTGACGAATATCTGTAATAATGTAAAATGCTTTTCGGCGCTCTGTTGTGCGAACGTCTTGGTTTATTCGCCGGTGTAGCTCAGTTGGTAGAGCAGCTGACTTGTAATCAGCAGGTCGGGGGTTCAAGTCCTCTCGCCGGCTCCAGAAATATCAAGGGTCTGTGGGATTTTCCACAGACCCTTTTTGTGCCGCTTCCTTGGTGATGCCTTGGTGCTTCTGGCTATATTGTTTTGAGGCTTACTTAACAGAGACGGAAATCCTATTCAACATCTATGTCAATCGCGGTACTTGCCTTTTCTGCCTTAGGGACTGTTACCTTCAGAAGTCCATCGCTCAGTTTGGCTTTTATCCCGGATGCGTCAGCATCAGCCAAGTGTATGGTCCTGCTCATCGAAACAGATCGTCTTTCCCTGTGAATGTAATTCTTGTCCTTTTCCTCTGTGCTTTCATTTTTTGTCACCGAGATCGTGAGCTTTCCGTCATCCAGTCCAAGCTTGATGTCTTCCTTGCTGAGGCCCGGCATTTCGGCTTCGATGAGGTACTCATTTCCCTTGTCTTGTACGTCGACCTTGAATGTGTCGTAAGCCAATGTACGCTTCATGGGCCAATCGCTTGAAAAAAAGTCATCAAGCACGTTGTAAAAGTCCTCAAAACTGCTCTTTGTTGCCAGATCTTTGTTCCTTCTGTTGAAAGGCACAAGTCCAACCATGATCAACAACTCCTTTTATTATATTATTTTTTTGTTGTTAGCACTCTATCTTGTTGAGTGCCAATATAGTTTATCACGCGTATATTTCTTTGTCAATATATAATTGATCACTTATTGTCAAATACGTAATTTTTACGATAGATAGGATGTTTAAATTGACATGTGTCAATGTGTGTTTTATATTTGATTCTCAGATATATTGAATTTATACTGTTTCTACCAACATGACAGGGGGAAACGACATGGTCGGATGTGATTCGGTAAGGGACCAAGTATGCTGTTCCTGCGGCAGCAAAAAAATTCTGGTCGAATATCTTTTTCTTGACCTTAAGACCTGTGACAGATGCATTGGAACCGATGCAGTGCTTGAAGAGGTCCTTAAAGAGATAGGGCCGGCACTTTTATGTGCAGGATATGAGGTCGAATTTGAGAAAAAGGAAATATCATCCAGGGAAATGGCAGCAGAATACCGCTTTATTTCTTCTCCTACCATACGTGTCAACGGAATGGATATCTGTGAGTCGGTAGCAGAAAACAGCTGTGGGTGCTGCAGTAATATCAGCGGCACGGACGTAGAATGCAGAGTCTTCGAGTTCGAAGGAGAGGATTATGAAGTCCCTCCGAAAGAGATGCTGGCTTCTTCAATTCTCAGAGCTGTTTTTGCACCAAAAGAAGAGAGCTGCTGCGAAAAGTACTCAATGCCGGAAAATATAATAGCTTTCTTTGACGGCAAAGAGAAAAAATCAAAGTGTTCCTGTGGATGAAACTGCTGCTGAGATGATCTCGAATATATCGATAGGTTTTGTCAGCAATAAGATGATATGACTGAGATCCTTCAAAGCATATCCCTGTTGATAGAAAATAACGTATGGCTTGCGCCCTTTCTTGCATTTGCAGCAGGAGCACTGACATCCCTTACTCCATGCTCGCTATCGAGTGTTCCTCTGGTAATAGGATATGTCGGAGGAGCTGCCGGAAGCGACACTCGCAAAGCTTTTCGCCTTTCACTTGTCTTTGTGCTTGGATCGGCGCTGACTTTTACAGCATTGGGAACAGCTGCATCAACTGTGGGCATGTTCTTCATGGGAGCGGCATCTTGGTGGTATTTGATCCTTGGATCATTGATGGTACTCATGGCATTGCAGACATGGGGGATATTTGAGATCATCCCTTCAAGCTATTTAATGTCAAAAAACAGAAAGAAGGGATACCTGGGAGCTTTCATAGCCGGTATCCTAGGAGGTATATTTTCTTCTCCCTGCTCGACTCCCGTACTTATAGCGCTTCTTGCAATAGTTGCAGGCAAGGGAAGCATTATATGGGGTGCTTCTCTTCTAATACTCTATTCGATCGGCCATGGACTGCTTGTTCTTGCTGTCGGCACGTCTTTCTCCTTTGCTCAGAAGTTATCTGAGAACATCAACAACAGCAGGGCGAGCATGATAATAAAGTTTGTTCTTGGAGCTCTTGTCCTTTTGGCGGGTTTCTATATGCTTTACCTTGGATTCTAAAATGAGCAGGGTAAATTATTTTTCGATGCAGTGCTTATCAGGGTAGCTCTGTACCTTCTTCTTTATCTCTGCCTTCTGTGTCTTCTATCTCTTCTATTTCAAAACTCCCACAGCAACAGCATGAATCTTTCTTTTTTTGATCGTTTTTTTCAAACAACTTCGCAAACAGTCCGGGTCTTTTTTTATTGTCTGCCATAATCTCAAGCCTCCTTGTGTTAGTTTTCCTTCGTTCGCATTTTCTTACATTGTTATAGCGTTAAAAATATAACCACCTGTGACTGCGGTGAGGAATATAACTGCTACGATAGCTGCAACAAGCTTTTTTTTGAAGATTCCGGCCAACATGCTCATTTCAGGTATTGCCATTCCGGCTCCCCCGATTATGAGTGCGATAACAGCTCCTACACTCATTCCTTTTTGCATTAGCGCAACACCTATGGGTATGGCGGTTTCAGCACGAATATAGAGAGGAACACCTATCGCTGCAGCGACCGGAATGGCAAGTGGGTTATCCGGCCCTGCAAATTTTAAAACGAAATCTCCCGGTAGATAGCCATAAATTACCGCTCCTATTCCTACCCCTATGAGCAGATAGATCAATACTCCTCTGAAATCACCTAACGCTTTTTGAAAGGATAGTAATAATTTGTCTTTAAAAGTATCGGGTATTTCTTCTTTGTCAGAATGCCCTCTTGATTTAATGCGAACGTTTTTGACCAGTTTCACGCCGCCGATTTTCTCCAGTATCACCCCAAAAATCACTGCGCAAATGAATGTTATAAAGAGGTAAACAAGAGCGGCTTTCAGACCCATTAATACCACCATCATTGTTAATATAATAGGATTCATTAAGGGAGATGAGATGACGAATGACATTACAGCACCGAAAGGGATACCTATTTCAAGAAAACCGAGTGTTAAAGGGATAGTGGAACATGCGCAAAATGGAGTTAGTGATCCTACTAACGCGCCAACAAAATTGCCTAATACCCCCTTGCCGGACATATACCTTTTGATCTTCTCCTGAGGCACATACATAAGTACCAGAGCGACCATAGTACTGATTCCCAGAAATAGCACCGTAAGCTCACCAGTAATAATAACAAAGTATTTTACCGTTTCCAGAAAAGTGTTCATTACTTCATACCCATCTTTTCAAAAGCAGATTCAAACTGTTCTTTTGTTAATCCTCCCTGATGGGTCGTGAATATATGTTTACCATCCTCGTTGCGCGAAATAGCAGTTACATCAAAAGGCAGGGTTGTTTCCGGCAGCAGAGGATCTCCTTCGGAGGTAAAGAAAAATTGCGTCGGTATTAACTTAAATGGGAATCCTTTCGCAGCTTCAGGATACTTCCAAACATCGACGAATTTGATGATGACTTTTCCCTGGTATTTTCTATTTAGTTCCGCTAGTACAGGAGCCATTTTTTTACATGGAATGCAACTGTCTGCTCCGAAGTCTATAAGTATAGGCAGGCCAAAAGACTTAAGTTTTTCAAGATCTATCGAGGAAGCGTGCAGAGAGAAATCGGCTAGAAGTTGGTTCGGGTCTGCAAGGAACTTTTTGTCATTGTTTTTGATGTACCATATTGAAGTTACGGCAAGAATTATTGTGAACACCATGGCTATCTTTATATATTTTGAATATCTTCCGGAACTGGCCACACCCAGCAAACTCCTTTGCATAGTCGGACTTTCACACTTGTCTGATGTTAAGGCTCTTTAGCAAATTTAAAAATACAATTCTTATATATAGATGATAGTCTATATTGCCCTGTTCGAAGAGTCAAGGAATTTGTTACATAGAAAATAATATACATTATTGACAAGAAATGCTTAAGTGGTAAAATTGCCACGTATATTAGGAGGGGAAGCTTGTGATGGATAGAAAGGCACTTCAAGAAAAGAAAGTTGCAATACTTAAAGGGCTTGCTCATCCGGTGCGGCTCTCTATAGTCGAGGTGCTTGCGGATTCAGAGATGTGCGTATGCGACATCGTCGAAATGTTTCATTTTGACAGAACGACGATAAGCAAACATCTCTCTATGATGAAGGACCTCGGGATATTGGAGGACAGAAAGGAAGGTCTGAAGGTTTATTACAGCCTGAAAATACGCTGTCTCCCGTCGATGCTTTCCTGCGTTGAAAAGGTGGTAGAAGGAAAAAATCCCGAAACAGTATATGTTATGAATTGCTGCGAAAAATAGATATTGTGAGAGGAGATAATATTATGAAGATACAGATCCTTGGAACCGGGTGTCCGAAATGCAAAAAACTGGGAGAACTAGTTGATCAGGCTGCAAAAGAGTTGGGTATTAACTACGAGCTGGAAAAGGTGACAGAAGTCGCTAAAATAGTTGACTTTGGGGTAATGACAACGCCAGCGCTTGCGATAGACGGAAAGGTTGTCTTAGCGGGACACCTTCCTTCGTACGAAAAGATAAAGGAACTCCTGACTACGGCGGGTCAAGTACAGGAGCCGACGTGCGAAGATAAAGGTTGCTGCGGCGCTTGAGGCTAGAATGATGCGGGCGGTGCCCGCATCAAAAATGAGAGTTCCCGCAACAGCGGGGCTTTTCTTTAGATTTATACGTGCAACAAATGCCACTTAAAAATCACCGAGAAATGGAGTTGAACGAATATGAGTGATCGCAAAAAATTCTTGTGGATAGCTGGGTTTTTTATTGTTTTCTATTTCCTCCCGGAGGGAAATGAGCGTGTTGCTGCGGGGTTAGCCGAATCTCTTGCCATGATGTCTGATTATGCAAGGGAGCACGTGCTTCTCTGTCTTATTCCCGCATTTTTCATAGCGGGCGCAATTTCGGTATTCATTAGTCAGCAGTCCGTTATGAAGTATCTGGGTGCAGCAGCAAAGAAGTGTACAGCTTACTCTGTTGCATCTGTCTCAGGTACCGTCCTTGCGGTCTGCTCGTGCACGGTGCTCCCTCTCTTTGCGGGTATTTACAAAAGAGGTGCGGGGCTTGGTCCTGCGACCGCTTTTTTATATTCCGGTCCGGCAATAAATGTTCTCGCAATTGTACTTACAGCGCGTGTCCTGGGAATTGAACTCGGAATAGCGAGAGCTGTTGGCGCTATTGTTTTCAGCGTTGTTATCGGGCTATTGATGGCTTTGATATTCGGCAAAGAGGAAGCAGCCAGGCAGGAAGAATTCGCACAGTGTTCCGCAGAAGAGTGCGGAAAACCACTTTGGAAGACTGTTATTTACATGGGCGCTATGGTCGTTTTCCTTGTCTTCGCAAACTGGGCGGCGCCAAAAACTCCGAATTCTTTCTGGGAGACAGTCTACAATATGAAGTGGATACTTGCCGGCACAGGACTCGTTGTGACAGTACTCACATCAATTATATGGTTCAATAAAGAAGAAAGAGGAGAATGGTTCGAATCGACATGGGGATATGCGCTCCAGGTAGTTCCGCTTTTATTTGCTGGAGTTCTAGTCGCTGGATTTCTTCTTGGCCGTCCTGGACACGAAGCTTTGATTCCTAGTCGTTATGTAGCAATGCTTGTTGGGGGTAATTCTATTGGAGCTAATTTCTTTGCTTCCATAGCAGCAGCGTTCATGTATTTCGCAACCCTTACAGAGGTTCCAATCCTGCAGGGGCTAATTGGCGCAGGAATGGGAAAAGGTCCTGCCCTTGCGCTGCTTCTTGCAGGTCCGGCTCTCTCTTTGCCAAGCATGCTTGTTATAAACAGCATACTTGGTCCCAAAAAGACTGTAACTTATATTATCCTAGTGGTCGCGCTTTCGACAGTTGCAGGAATGATCTTTGGTATGATAGCTTCATAAAAAGATGATAAATAGCTGTAATTTAATCCTAAGTTAGGGTTTCGGGGGTGTTGTTTTGAACTCTTATCTCATTTACGGGATAACGATATTATTGCTTATGCTTTCTTTTTTCAAAGACAAGAAAAAAACTCGTATGGCTCTAAAAAAAGGCTGGAAAGCATTTGAAAACATACTCCCGGAATTTCTGGTAGTTATACTTTTTGTTGGGACCGTGCTTGCTGCGCTGGATCCCCAAACTATATCGAAGCTCATAGGTAAAGATTCAGGCTGGGTGGGAGTGATCTTAGCTGCCTTAGTCGGATCTGTAACCCTCATACCGGGGTTTGTAGCTTTCCCTACAGCAGATCTCCTTATAAAAGCGGGCGCGGGATTAATGCAGATAGGAGCTTTTATATCGACTCTTATGATGGTAGGGATTATTACAATGCCTGTTGAAATCAAATACTTTGGAAAAAAGATGACTATCTATAGAAATTTAATGGCTTTTATTTTTTCTTTTTTTGTTGCTTATGTCATTGGAAAGGTTGTGGGTTGACTTGGTCTCCACAGTCAAAAAATACAAAGTGTTTCTTATCGGTTTAGCATGTCTAGGATTGCTAACGATTTTTAATAGGAGTTTGGGGACGAAAGCGCTCTCTATCTCTGCACGTTCATTTGTCGAAATGCTCTTTATAATTCCGCCTGTTTTTGTGCTTTTGGGACTGCTTGATGTTTGGGTGCCAAGAGAAAGCATGATCAAATATATGGGAGAAGGCTCAGGACTGAAAGGAGTCCTGCTCTCGCTAGTTATAGGCTCCGCCGCCGCAGGCCCTCTCTACGCTGCATTTCCTGTGTCCGCAGTCTTTATGAAAAAAGGAGTAAGTTTTTCAAATGTAATGATCTTTATAGGGGCATGGTCGACGACTAAGATACCAATGGTCCTTTTCGAAATTCAATCACTTGGAGCGCGCTTCGCTCTCACGAGGCTCCTTGTCGATATACCAGGGATAATAATAATAGCAGTGCTTCTCTCAAAGCTGATCAGTAAAGAAGAAATAAAAGAAATATATGAAAATGCCGAAAAAATGCATCATTAAAAAAGAGAGTGTTCGTTGATCTCTTCAATAAATATTTTATGATCGTTGATAATAAGAACGCTATTTTTCAACTCGATCACCCTTACTTTGATATATTTCAGCCGTTTTAAAAATAATTACAATTAAAAAGCTCTATTCAGAAATTAAACACATCAAAAAACTATTAAAATATGCTTAAAAAAATGAATTTCTTAAAAATAATTGGTGTTTGGGTTGGTATAAATACGAAAGTATGGGTGCGTAAATATTTGTGTGTAATTGAAATAATGGGCGGTTGTTAAATTCACGAGGCCGTGTGTACTAATAAAAAAACTTCAAAAAAAGGCAAAAAAAGTGCTTGACGAATATGGAGAGCGGACATATACTACCTCCTGTTGCGCTTCTGACGAGGTCGTTCGCGACCAGATTAAAAGAAGTTAGCAACACGAACCATGACAGTTGAATATAGGGAAAAGCAAAAGGACGGATATGGTTTTCGAATCGTATCTGTAGTTTCGGGACGTAGGCGCATGTAAATGTGTTTATTGTTTTGGAGCTAAGATGAACAGAATAGAAACAAGCTAGCGT
>JAAYEY010000212.1 GCA_012728505.1 Synergistaceae bacterium
AACCAAACTTATCGTTAACCTTGAACCAAAACCTGGAAAAACCGTAAACCTTCTCGCATGTTATCCAGACATAGAAACTTTGGTCGAAAGCGTTTCAAAAGTTATCGCTTCTGGCAAGAAAATAATTTCTTGCGAATTTATGGACAAAAACCTTGTTCGATATACGACCGAATATCTTGGATGCAAACTACCTGAACAGGAGAGAAGCGAAGGCTATCTGATAATACAAATCGAAGCTGACAACGAAGAACAGCTTGAAGAAAGTTACGAGGCTGTCGGTAATATCTGCATGTCTTGTGGCGCTTTCGAGGTATTCGTAGCAGAAAGCAGGACGGATTCAGCATCTATGTGGAACGTCAGACAGAACGGACTTGAAGGGATGAGGGCAAAAGACCCCTTTGCATGCAGTTCCGGAGATCTCATGGTACCTCTATCTGCGGTCCCTGAAATGTTAAAAAGAATAGATTCAGCAGGAAAGCTGTGGGGGCTTGAAATGGGCATTATTTCCCACATAGCGGACGGAAATATACATCCTATCCCCATCAAACCGGATGGAATGTCTCCTGACAGATGGGCTGTCTATTCGGAAGAATTTTTTGAAGCTCTGATAAAAGAAGCCATAAGTCTCGGCGGTGTGGGCAGCGGAGAGCACGGAGTCGGTCATGTCAAACAGCATATTATCATCCAGAGCAAAACTCCAGCTGAACTTGAGTTGTTAAAAGGAATAAAGAATTCCTTTGATCCGCTAAACATATTGAACCCCGGCAAGATTTTTTTCCCTTTAGAGAATTAAGGTAATTCATTGACATTTATCGCTTATCAATATAAAATCTCAACAATCTCAAATTTTTACGACTGAAGGAAGGAGGAAACGCAATGCAGTATAAAATCATATCCGGAATAATGTGCATGATGATGTGCTGTATCGACGGATCCTCTCCTGTAGTGGTCGGCGCTTAACTGCACTTACCATATCAGGGCCGGACCCGTAAAGGGTCCGGCCCTTTTTATTTTAAATAACCAAACTTTTCGACCTTCTTTCCCGCATGATTCTAATCATGAGAAGTAGAAAAGTTCAGTTAGAAACTAACAAGGAGGAAAAATAAAATGAAGAAAGCCATCATCATCGCCATAATCGCAGCAATATTGATACCAGCAGCATGTTTTGCAGCCGACAAAAAAATAGTACTGGGTGTAACTCCGTTTCCTGCAAAAGACATTGCCGAAGTCGCAAAAAAGGTACTGAAGAAAGACGGTTACGAACTGGTTATCAAGGAGTTCACCGACTTCGTACAGCCCAACTACGCGCTTCAAGACAAAGACCTTGATGCAAATTTTTTCCAGCACATCCCCTATCTTGATAATATGAAAAAAGAAAAGAAGTTGGATTTAGTACCACTGGTAAAAGTACACCTTCTTCCTATCGGCATATATTCCCAAAAGATAAAATCGCTCAAAGATGTCAAAAAGGGAGCCATCGTTGCTGTCCCAAACGATCCTACAAACGGATACCGCGCGTATAAGCTTCTTGAACGTGAGGGTCTCCTGAAAATGGACCCTTCAAAAAAAGATCTGACAGCCAGGGATATTATTGAAAATCCAAAATCACTTAAGATCATTGAACTTGAAGCGCCCCAGCTCCCAAGAAGCCTTCCCGATACAACTATATCTGTAATCACAATGAACTTTGCAGTAGATGCAGGCCTGAACCCTACAAAAGAAGCTTTGGCCCTAGAGGATAAAGATTCTCCCTATGCCGTAGTCCTCGCTGTGAGAAGCGGAGATAAAGATTCTCCTGCGATAAAAGCTCTTTCTAAAGCTCTCAATTCGCCCGAAGTCAAAAAATACATTACCGACGTGCTTTCTCCTAAAGGAGTAGTCCCGGCTTTTTAGCCACAGCCACAGCCACAGCAACAGCAACAGGAGAAAGTTTAAGACAAAATAATGCCGGGATGAGATAACTCTAACATCCCGGCACCTTATTACCTTATAAATCCTCTTTATTAGGCTCTAACGCTTAAACGTAGCCATTCTCCTTAAGCACACCTTTGGCCTTTTCTACCCTTGCAGCCGCTGTTTTTATCACCGGTCCTGTACAGCCCATTGAAGACTCGGCGTAAATACCAGCTCTCCAAAGAGACCTTACGGCATCCTCTATTTCAAGGACATCTATGCCGTGTATTTCCTCGTCAGTTGGTTCTGTGGGTGGAGCGATGACATCATCATCTGATGAAGTTTGTCTCGGCTGAAGGGACTCAAGTATCTCATCCAGCCCGGCCTTTCTCGCTGACTCTAACTCGGCTTTTACAGCAGAAGGGAGTTCTTTTTTTACGCATCTTGCGTTCAGCGATATAGCCCCTGCCACAACGGGAGCTCCGGAAGCCCTTGATATTATCGAGACAATTTTGTTCCAGCTTTCGCCCGCAGATGGTCCGTATCCCCAACCAAGAGCTTCGTAATTTCCTCCTGTGTTCCACGCTGCGAAAAGCTTTATCAGTACATTTCCAGTAAGAGTATCGGTCACACATACATCGACTGACCCAGCAAGAAGGTCATTGCCCCTCAATAAAGCTCCACCGTCTTTCCTCATGCTTGATCCGAAATTTATCGGATAGCCGTTTTCACATAATTTTTGAAGTGCCCTCTGAACAGTCTGAGCTCCGTCAAGATTCAATATACCTACAGTGGGTGACACTATGCCATCTGCTTTCGCAGCAGCGATACCGTA
>JAAYEY010000213.1 GCA_012728505.1 Synergistaceae bacterium
CAACGCGTTGACTCTGGGAAGTCTTTATGGTCTCATCGCGATAGGCTACACAATGGTATACGGCATTCTTAGATTGATCAATTTTGCACACGGCGACATCTTTATGTTAAGTGCCTATTTTGTTTTCTTTGGTATTACTCTGCTACATCTTCCATGGGTCGCCGCGGTGGCCCTTTCCATTGCCGCTACTGCACTCTTCGGGGTAATGGTCGACCGTATCGCCTACAGGCCACTAAGGAATGCTCCGAGAATATCAGCCCTTATAAGTGCTATAGGAGTCTCATTTTTTATTGAAAATATGTGTCTGGTGCTCTTTTCCGGTGTTCCAAAACCAATGCCCAGGCTTGAAATGCTTGTAACTGTCATGCAGTTTGGCAACATAAGGATCCTTCCTCTTGCGATATTTGTTCCAGTCTGTTCCTTCCTTCTTGTGGCAGGCCTTCTGTGGGTACTTTATAAGACGCCACCTGGACTGGCAATGCGCGCGATATCAAGGGATATAGAGACCACACGTCTCATGGGTGTAAGGGTCGACAGGATAATAGCTCTTACATTTGCCATAGGTTCAGCTCTTGCTGCCGCAGCAGGAATCATGTGGGCGCTAAGATATCCGCAGATACATCCTTTTATGGGAGTATTTCCTGGTTTCAAAGCATTTATAGCCGCAGTCCTGGGGGGCATCGGTTCTGTTCAGGGAGCCATGATAGGCGGACTTCTTCTTGGCTTCATAGAGATTATGATAATCGCTTTTTTCCCGGAGCTTTCGGGTTACAGGGATGCTTTTGCCTTTGTCCTGCTTATAATGATACTTTTTGTTAAGCCGACGGGACTTATGGGTGAGAAACTGGAGGACAAAATATGATGCAGAAAAAAACTAAAATCATACTCAACCTCTTACTTACCCTTCTTCTCGCGTTTTTTTTGTGGTGGGCGCAAGGCAACTTGGATGGCTATAAAATACAGATCCTGAACCTTATTGCAGTAAATGCTATTCTGGCACTCAGTCTGAACCTGATCTACGGTTTCACTGGGATGTTCTCGCTGGGGCATGCCGGTTTTATGGCCATTGGCGCCTATGTCAGCGCTATTCTTATACTGCCTGCTGCACAAAAAGAGATGATGTACATTCTTGAGCCTATAATCTGGCCCTTCTCTGTGATTCATGCTCCATTCTTCATTTCTGTCCTCGCAGGAGGTCTTGTAGCCGCTCTTCTTGGCCTTCTGATAGCACTTCCTGTCCTTCGGCTCGGAGGTGACTATCTTGGGATAGCCACGCTAGGGTTTGCTGAGATAATAAGAGTTGTATTCACAAACATTACCCCGGTAACCAATGGAGCTCTGGGACTGAAGGGTATACCCTCTTATGCTGATCTTGGGTGGAATTATTTCTGGTGTGTCCTGACCTTTTACGTAATTGTAAAACTGCTTTCGAGTAATTTTGGGAACTGTCTAAGAGCTATACGAGACGATGAAGTGGCAGCAAAAGCTATGGGAATCAATACATTTAAATGCAAAGCGATATCTTTCGCTGTAGGCGCCTTTTTTGCAGGTGTAGGAGGGGCATTGATGGGAAGCCTGATAACGACGATAGACCCAAAGATGTTCAACTTCCAGCTGACATTTAACATACTGATGATAGTTGTCGCCGGGGGGCTCGGTTCTATAACGGGTTCGATGGTCGGTGCGGTAGTCATAACTGTGCTTCTGGAGTGGCTCAGGTTTGTGGAAGACACTATACAGATAGGATCTTTTGTTCTTGAAGGTATCCCTGGGATGAGGATGGTAATATTCTCAGTCGTTCTTCTCTTCATTATTCTCTACCGTAGGGAAGGAATTATTGGGGGATATGAATTCAGCTGGGACAGCGTGACCAGGTTCTTCAGCAAAAAGGAGGACGAATAGATGGGCAGATCCGTTCTCAAAACAGAGAACGTAACGATAAGATTTGGTGGACTGACCGCTGTTGGAAATTTCAACATTGATATTGAAGAAGGAAGCATCACAAGCCTGATAGGTCCAAACGGAGCGGGCAAAACGACATGTTTTAACATAATAACAGGATTCTACACTCCCACAGAGGGAAAAGTCTTCTTCATGGGTAATGATGTCACCGGCATGAAGCCTCATGATCTCTGCCGCGCCGGCATAGCCAGAACTTTCCAGAATATCAGACTGTTCGCAGGAGGCACAGTGCTGCAAAATGTTATGACAGCCTGCTGGGTCAGACAAAAATCTCCCTGGTGGACGGCTCCTCTCATGCTCCCTGGTTTTCTCAGAGAAGAGCGAGAGATAAGAGAGAAGTCAATGGAACTTTTAAAATCAGTTGGTTTAGGCCATCTCTCAAAAGAGATTGCGACAGGCTTGCCCTATGGAGCCCAGAGAAGGCTTGAAATCGCAAGGGCGCTTGCCACAGAACCCAAACTTCTTCTGCTTGACGAGCCGGCAGCTGGGATGAATCCTCAGGAAAGCCAGGAACTGATGGATTTTATAAGGCAAATCAGAAATAAGTTCCATCTGACAATCTTCCTTATAGAACATGACATGAAAGTGGTAATGGGTATTTCAGAATGGATCAGGGTTCTCGACTATGGACTGCTTATAGCCGAAGGGACACCGTCCGAGATCCGTTCAAACTGTAAGGTTATCGAGGCATACCTCGGAAAGGAGGCTGCCGCCTGTGCTGAAAATTGAGAACCTTAACGTTCATTACGGTGGGATCCATGCTATACGCGGGATATCCCTTGAAGTTCCGATCGGTAAAATAGTCACTTTGATAGGTGCAAACGGCGCCGGGAAAAGCAGTACTCTCAGGGCTGCAGCCGGACTTATTAAAAGCAAGACTGGCAGCATCTCCTGGAAAGGCAAGAATATAATGGGGCTTTTGCCTGAAGAAATTCTAATGGACGGAGTTGCCTTATGTCCTGAAGGCCGTCGTATTTTCCCCCATCTTACAGTTATTGAGAATCTTAAGCTTGGGGGCTACACACGCAAAGACAAGGCAGGATTTGAAGAGTCGTTAGAGAGAGCTTACAAGCTTTTTCCAAGGCTTAAAGAAAGGACCTGGCAAAAAGGGGGAACCCTTTCTGGCGGTGAACAACAGATGCTTGCTTTGGCAAGAGCTATGATGAGCGACCCGGAACTTATAATGATGGACGAGCCTTCACTTGGCCTTGCTCCGCTTTTAGTAGAAGAGGTATTTGGGATTATCCGAGAGATAAACAAAGAAGGCAAAACGATACTTTTAGTTGAGCAGAACGCATTCGGAGCCCTGAAAGTAGCAGACTATGCTTATGTGCTGGAAGTAGGAACTATCACTCTCGAAGGCAAAGGCAGCGAACTGCTGAAAGACAGACGTGTAATAGATGCATACCTTGG
>JAAYEY010000026.1 GCA_012728505.1 Synergistaceae bacterium
CATAAAGATGTCGCCGTGTGCAAAATTGATCAATCTAAGAATGCCGTATACCATTGTGTAGCCTATCGCGATGAGACCATAAAGACTTCCCAGAGTCAACGCGTTGAATGAATGCTGAATAAACATATCCAATGTCATAGCTATTCTCCCCGCTCTCGAAAAAGGGGAGGGATTGATCCCCCCCCTCACTTTAGGAGCTTATGCAAAAATATTTATTTAGGTTCGACTACCGTAAGGAAAATTCTCTTGCCGTTTTTAATCTGCATAATACCAACAGACTTCTCAGCGTTATGGGAAGCATTGATCGTTGTGTTTCCTGTAACTCCGGGGAAGTTCTTTGTTGCTGCAAGTGCCGCTGTAATCTTCTCAGGATTATCGCTCTTAGCTCTCTTGATGGCGTCGATGATAATCATATAGCTGTCATAACCGACTGCGGCAAGTGCGTTCGGTTCTTTGCCCGGAAAAGCCTTTCTCCAGTTTTCAGTAAATTTTTTGGCTATCGGGCTCATATTTGGCATTTCGGGCGCATAAGCGAATGTGGTGTAGCTGAATCCTTCGACAGAGTCGCCGCCGATTTTGACTATTTCAGGATTGTCCATTGCGTCGCCGCCAAGGATCTTGAATTTGGCGCCAAGTTCTCTTGCCTGACGCATAATAATCGCGCCTTCTGCAAAGTTAGCAGGAATGTAAAGAACATCGGGTTTCTTGCTGATAATTTCTGTAAGCTGAGCTGTAAAGTCCTGATCGCCTTTCTGGTAATTAAGCTTTGCAACTATTTTTCCGCCGTTCTTCGTAAAACTGCGCTCAAAGAACGAAGCAAGGCCAACGCTGTAATCTTCTGTGACTTCAATAAGACAGGCTGCAGTCTTAGCTTTCAGCTTTTCCTTCGCGAATGCGGCAGCACCTGCTCCCTGGAAGGGGTCAATGAAACATACGCGGAAGACATATTTTTTGCCCTGTGTAACAAGGGGGTTAGTGCAGGAAGTACCCATCATAGGAATGTGAGCCTTCTCTGCCACTTCTCCGCCTGCCATCGCGAGGGAAGAACCATATGTACCGATTATGGCGTTTACTTTTTCTTTATCGACGAGCCTCTTAACCGCATTTGCAGCTTCGACTTTATCGCTCTTGTTGTCGACGAAAATAATTTCGACTTTTTTGCCCAGTACCATCGGAGCTTCCTTGTGAGCAAGTTTCACACCGTCCAACTCAAGCTGTCCTCCGATAGCGTTTCCTCCTGTAACGGGGAGGTAAACTCCAATTTTCACCGTATCTGCTGCCATAGCCATTCCGGCCATGACTAGAATGATACAAAAAGACAACAGAATTTTCTTTGTCAACTTCACTGCAGAACACCCTCTTCTCAAATAAATTTTAGTTTCTAAAAACCGTAAAATTGCGCTTATGCGCCGACAATTATAACTCATTGGATGATCTTTTACACCATGTAGATTTTTCTGAGAAGGACACTCTTGGAATCTTTTTAAGTTCCTTTTATTTGAAGTTTACAGTATTTTTTTCTCTCGTATAACTAAAAAAACAAGTCAGAACTAAGTTTGTTTTTTTACCCTCTAACCTTTATGCCTGGAAATTTATTCTTGAGTTTCTCTGCGTTAACAGCTGGACTCTCGCAATAACCGGGATCAAGGCAATTAACAGGCCTAAAACACTGTATTATCCAGTGAGTGTCATCATTTAACTCTTTTCTTAATTCAAACATATCCTCAAAAGTAAGAAGCTTATGTATAAAGGTCGTCCTAAACTCATACGAGGGAGCTGACCTCTTTATTATTTCTATGCTTCTTTTTATACTTTCAACTTTTACATCAACACAGGTGAGTCGCTTTAACGATTCCTCGTTCAGAGGTGCTTTTACATCCATTGCAACGTGGTCCACCATGTTTTCTTTCAGGACTTTCTCTAAGACATCGGGCATTGATCCGTTTGTGTCGAGCTTTACTTTTACATTTAACTTTTTCATCATTCTGAGGAAATCAAAGAGTCCATCCCATAAACAGGGCTCTCCACCGGTAACGACTACTCCGTCAAGAAAATTTTTTCTTTTAGAGATGTCAGCAACTATAAAACTTAAGTTTATCAGATCTGTTTTTTGGAGGACAAGTTCACTGTTGTGACACCACGGGCACCTGAAATTGCATCCGGAAGTAAAGACAACTGCGGAGACGTGGCCGTCCCAGTCTAAAAAAGATGCGGGGAGATATCCCCCCGCAGTATATTCTTTCATCTCTGTAGCAGAACTCATACCGGAGCCTTTACCGGACCTCTTGCTCTATCTTTGAGTTCTCCCCTCTTGCCTGCATTCCATGACGAAGTCCTGGTGAAATAGCCGGTTACTCTGGTTATTCCATCGACATCTTCGGAACCGCAAACCGAGCAGGAGTCAGAAAGTCCTCTTTCCATGTGGTTGCATTCGTTACAGATTGTGAATTCTGGGCTGAAAGCAACCTGGGCGTTTTCTGAGTGTCTGAACGTCTTAATGACAAACGAAGCGAGCGCGGCGGGATCCGGCTTATGTTCACCCATCCAAACATGAGTGATCGATCCGGCTTTAATCATAGGGTGAAGCTCGCCTTCTTTTAGAACCTTATCAATCGGGTCCTGTACAAGTTTGTAGTTGAGGTGAGTACTATTAGTGTAGTAGATTTCGCCTGTTTCAAAATTACCCTTGATATATTTACGTGCGATATCGGGGTAGCTCCGAAGGTCTAGCTTGGCAAAACGAAGGGCTGTACTCTCCGCAGGGGTCTGTTCAAGGACTATCTTGA
>JAAYEY010000214.1 GCA_012728505.1 Synergistaceae bacterium
ACTACTTCCCTATCAAGGCTGTCGCTGTAATCGTATAAATATTGAAGCGGGTCCGGTGTAACGTAGACCCGCTTGTTGTAATCTGTGTATATTTTTTCAAATATTAGCCGACTATTCGCAAGCGATGATTCGCCATCTAGAATATTAATCATTCTTTACTTAATGGCGTTGAATCCGAATGTCGGGGCATTTTTAGGAGATTTTCCCTTTTTGATTAGATGATAGTCCGCATAAGTAAGCGGGATACCTTCCTTTAAGAACTTTGATGCTACAACGTTCCCAACAAAAAGCACATGGGATTCAAGCTCGAGAGTACGTACGACCTTTGCCTCCAGAGTCGAGATCGACCAGTCAGTCACCATGGGGGCACCAGTAACACCTTTAATGAAATTAACGTTTTCAAACTTGTCTATGTCTCGGCCCGATTTGAATCCAAATTGTCCAAGGAATGTCATCGGCACATCTTGCTCAAGGATAGAAACTGCAAAAAAACCGCTTTTCTGGATCATATCTGTGGTTAGGTTAGCCTTATTGAGGCAAGTAGTTACACAGACCGGGTCACCCGTTATTTGCATTACAGCGTTTGCAATCTGTCCGTTGAGCTTCCCCTCAGCTTCAGTACTTACAATATACATACCATAAGTTATGCTGAAGAGTGCTTTCATGTCTAGCTGATTTTCCATGGTCAATCCTCCCGAGGCCAAAAAATTTGTTTCTCTTATATATTCTAACCTATCAAAAGGTATTTTTAAAAACTATTTATCTTTATCTGCTTCCGAGCTCTCTGTCTATCATATAGCAGGCCATCGGGGAACCGCCGGAATTCTTGAACTTTGTATAGATCTCTGTGGCATGCTCTTCTTCTTCAACTTGTTCGTCGATGAACCAGTTAAGCATACTCCTAGTTGCGTAATCCTTCTCTTTTTCGGCAAGTTCTGCCATAGAGTTGATGAGTGAAGTAACTTTTTCTTCGTGTGCCAAAACTTCTTCGAATACTTCAGTAGCATCTTTCCATTCCTTTTGGGGAACTGGGATGGCTTCAAGTACCACGCGGCCTCCACGAGAAACAAGATACTTGTAAAATTTCATGCCATGCTCCCATTCTTCTACCGCCTGCTTTTCCATCCAATGGGCACAGCCAGGTAGATCTGCATCTTCAAACCATGCAGCCATAGAAAGGTAAAGGTATGAGGAATCAAATTCAGCGTGTATCTGCGAATTAATGCTTTTTTCCATCTTTTTTCCTATTTTCATTACATAAGCACCTCCATAAAATGTGTGTAATTCAATCTATAACTATTATAAACTATAATGAGTAACAAAACCGTGTCAAGGTAAGAATACCTACCATAAATTTGCCTCTGTGAGGTAGAATATAACCTGAAAGATAAAAAACCAATATTCAACATGGAGGTGCCTTATCTTGGAGATTAGAAAAATATCCATGAAAGACGCAGAACAGATATCACGCATGAGAAGGCTAAATGGAGTAAGAGAGGGGATACTTGCTGTTACAAGTGAAAGAATCGATGTAACGACTAATTTCATAAACTCCCTCTCTGAATGCGATAGAGCATTGGCAGCCGTTGAAAATGGCGAAGTTGCGGGGATGGCTGTTATTTTAAAAAACAAGTGCTTCTCTCGAAGGCATAGCGCAAAACTTGCAGTAATGGTCTCTCCTTACTTTCAGGAAAAAGGAGTGGGAACAGCTCTAATCAAAAAAATTATCCAAGAAGCTGATGAGATCATGGGACTAAAAAGAATCGAACTGCTTGTTTTAACTGATAACGTTCCTGCGCTAAAGCTGTATAAAAAATTCGGCTTTCAGATTGAAGCTACAAGAAGAAATGCCGCAGTAAAAGAGGGGAAGTTTGTCGACGAATACTTCATGGCGCGCATAAACAAAAAGGAGACACAATAATATGATTATAAGACCTGTAGAACCTGACGACGCTATACAAATCAGCAAGATCAGTGCCGACCGTTCTGTTAAAAAAACCATGAACCTCTCTCAGGCCGGCTTTAGCGAAGCAGAGAAACTCATAAAAGAACTTACAGATCTCGACCACCTCCTTGTGCTTGAAACAGAAATGCCACCCTCTGAAATATGCGGAGTTGTTTTACTTAAAATAGACCCGCAGATTTACCTTAGAAGACAGGCAACCCTTGAAATAATGCTTGAAACCAAGTGGCAAGGACAGGGCCTTGGAAAGGCTCTGTTGATAGCGGCACTAGAACTGGCAGACAAAGAACTGATGCTTGAAAGAGTCGAAGTAGAGATAGCTCTCGATAACCTCAATGCGCTAAAACTATTCAAATCGATGGGTTTCAAGGTCGAAGGAACCGCAAAAGACTGGGCCGTCACCGAAGATGGAGAATATATCGACGCGTATCTTTTGGCTAGGTGTCGCCCGCATATTAAATAAAGGAATTGCGGCGAGGGCAGCCGCGTGAAGCTGCCAGATAAACCACCTGGCGTGAAACTGCGACGAGGACCAGCCGCGTGAAACAATAGTGAAGCAGTTGTAAGATCAAAAGACGGAAAATTAAAACATAGAATAAATCATGGAGAATTATTTGCTAAAATCATAGCCAAGCTATTGTCTGACTATATTTGACTGTCGTTTAAGTGTCTTCATAATTTGACCCTACAACCGCTTCACCACGGCTTCACGCGAC
>JAAYEY010000027.1 GCA_012728505.1 Synergistaceae bacterium
AACCGAGGTGAGCAAAATGGAATTTATCAATGTAAAAGGAAATACATGGGTAGCTTGCGGACCCGTAAATATTGGAGCCTTTGTAAAAAATGGAGAGGCAGTCCTTATCGACAGTGGTAACGATTCCTCTGCAGGTAGGAAGATTCTTCGGCTTGCTGAGAAAAACGAATGGAGTATTAAGCTGATAATAAACACTCATTTTCACGCTGACCACATCGGAGGCAACGCCTTCATACAAAAAAGGACAGACTGCTCCATTGCGGCCTCAGCTAAAGAGGCTCCTTTCATAACTTTCCCCGAAATGGAGCCAGAGGCACTTTGGTCGGGAAAGGCTCCAAAAGCTATAAGTAACAAATTTCTCCAGGCAGAACCTTCAAATGTGACCCTGATACTGGAGCCTGATACAACGATAGAAGAATTCGGTTTAAAAATAGTTTCGCTACCCGGCCATGCCCACGGACAAATCGGCGTAATGACACCAGATGGTGTCTTCTTCACTGCAGACTCTGTAATATCTGAACACATACTTGATAAATATGGCATACCTTTCACTGCTGATTATTGTAGTGCCATGTTGACCTTTGACAAACTTGAGCACTTCGAAGCCGGATATTTCGTCCCCTCCCACGGTGAAATATGTGAAGATATCGCTCCATTAGTTGACGCAAACAGAAGATGCCTCATATCTCTCAAAGATGAAATTCTTGAGATATGCAGAGAGCCTTCGACAAGGGATGAAATAGTGGGGAGACTTGCCACACGGCATGCACTTGAGATGAACCTTTCACAATATGTATTAATATTTAGCACTGTGGCTGCAATACTTTCACCGCTAGTTGATTCAGGAGAGATAATCTGTTCTTTCAGAACAGGAACTATTTTGCTCCAAAAAAAAGAATGAGCTATCTTTAACATTTTTTCTCTCTTCAGTTTTTTTACATAAGGGGTTAGAATGGACGCTGTGCTGATTTATTAGGAGGTTCCACGTGGACAAAAACCGGCTTTATATGCTTCTGGGCGATTTGGGAATACTGGTCGTCGCGATTTTATGGGGAACTACAAACGTTATAATAAGGGACGCTTTAGATGGCATAAGCCCTCTTTGGTTCTGCGGGCTCCGTTTTTCTGTAGCTTGGGTCACAGTCATGATTTTTTTCGGGAGGAAGGCATTTAAGCTACCTCGAAAAACCCAGATTCGGAGCACCTTTATTGGAATGGTCTTTATCTGCGCCTATCTTACAGGCGCTGTAGGTCTCTTATATACTACTGCAGGTAATCAGTCTTTCATAATCTCCATGAGTGTGGTACTTGTTCCGATATCTGTCTGGATAATTTCCAAAAAATTCCCCGGTTGGCATGTAACTGCAGCCGTGATAATGTGCACAGTGGGAATGGCGGGGCTTATGCTGGAAGGGGGACTCACTGTAAATTTGGGCGACCTACTGAGCTTCGCGGCATGCGTTTTTGTTACGATATATATCCTTCTGGTCCAAAAATATGTCCAAGGAACGGATCCCTACGCTCTAGCTTGTTGGCTATCATTCGGAGGGATGTTGCTCGCACTTGCAGTCGCAGCAATATTTGAACCCTTCCCTCAAAGCATTCCGCTTAAAGCATGGCTCGCCATCGCCCACACAGCTACTATGGGCTTCGCTCTTACTCTCGTAATACAGACCGTTGCTCAAAAATACACCAATGCGACCCATGTGGCGATACTGTTATCCACATCAGGTGTTTTTGGCTCCGTTGCAGGAGTGATATTCATAGGCGAACCTATGACTATGAGGATATTCATTGCTTCTGCATTGATACTTGCAGGCGTCATAACTGTTGAAGCCGTCCCCGCTCTTATAAAAAGGCACGGAAATGTGAGAACAAAAGGCGAACAACTTACATAATCGACCCAGACCATGCAGTAAAGAGTGCTCTGACTGCAGGCCTGATTTTTTCAAACTCAATCGCGGAAAAAGATAGATTCGCGGTAAGATTGCCTTCGTCCGAACAAAAAATTTGATCTATAACTATCCCCTCTGACAGCGCAGACTTAACAAGCACATTGGCATCAGCTTCCGATTTAAACGTCATAGCCACTAAGAGTGATGTTTCCAAAAGTTTGTACTGCACCTTATCCTTAAAAACTTCTCCAAGGGCAATCAACATCTCTTTGCTTTTCCCCTGGTATGTCTTTTTGATCCTCCTAATATGGCGTTCCAAATGCCCATCTCTTATATATCCGGCTAGTGCCAGCTGTTCTATTTTGCTGGACGTCTGATCATAAAGAGAGCTTTTGATCTTTGCCGTCTCCGCAAGAACCTCAGGTACAACCATGTAGGCTATTCGAACGGAAGGAAGGAGCAATCTTGAGAAACTGCCTATATATATAACTCTCTCGGGACACGCCCCCTGCAAAGAAGGAACCGGGCGTGAAAAATAACGAAGTTCCCCATTGTAATCATCCTCCAGTATGTATGAATTATTTTCTGAAGCCCAATCAAGGAGCTCTTTTCGTCTTCTCGATATGTTTGAGAGGGACATATGAGGCCTGTTCGATGTAATATCGGCAAAGAGGTCATACTTCCGGCCTTTAAGCCTTCCGCCGAGCAATTCACCTGCATTGCCGATGTACTCTACTTCCCAACCAAAATCACGAAATATACGTTCTGCTTGAACATAACCAGGGCGTTCTATTGCAACAGTTCCTATCCTGCCCATCATCCTGCACAGTTCTGTCAGAAGGTGCTGCGTTCCTGACGCTATAACGATACGGTCGGCTGATGTCTTCACTTTACGAGCTTCAAAACAATATTTCATCAGCTCGTTACGCAGCTCCCTCTCCCCCTGAGGATCTCCCTCGGAGGATATTTTATCCTGCATGTTCAGTACTGCTCGGAGGTGCTTCCTCCATACGGAAATATCGGCAGTTTTTGAATCAATCCCCATGCTGCTTAGGTCATAGATCACGGGGTGCTTTGAATCGCTGCAGCACAGACCCGCCGTTGGCTTGATCTCCTTCACCCTCTTAAGCGCAAAATAGCCGCTTTTAGGCCTGCTCTCAATAAAACCATCCAGCTGAAGGTGTACATATGCGTTTTCAACTGGAGAACGACTTGTCCCCAGCGCCTCCGACAATACGCGAATAGAGGGCAGCCTTTCCGAAGGTTCAATCATCAGTCTTTCAAGAGCCTCGGCCATCCCACAATAGATCTGCTTCCACAGCGGTATTTCCGAATTAGTATTAATAATTATGAAATCACAAATCATTGGTAGCCACTCCTATCTGTCATATCTGAATTAACGATAACTGTCCATTGTTGAAATGACAATTTACATCTATAAATATAATACGCTATCTAAAAAACCACAAGGAGGAATGGCATATGATAATTAGTGAGCAGGTGAAACTTAATATAGACCTCACAAAGATGTTGAGAGGCGGCGTAATAATGGACGTCACGACGCCTGAACAGGCTCGTATAGCCGAAGAAGCAGGAGCATGCGCTGTGATGGCTCTTGAGAGAATTCCGGCAGACATCAGGCAATCAGGAGGGATATCCAGAATGAGCGACCCAAAAATGATAAAGAATATTCAGGCCGTCGTATCTATTCCTGTGATGGCGAAATGCAGAATTGGCCATTTTGTCGAGGCGCAAATTCTTGAAGCCGTCGGAATAGATTACATCGACGAAAGCGAGGTCCTCAGCCCTGCGGATGATGTCTACCACATCGACAAAACGATGTTCAAAGCTCCCTTCGTTTGCGGTGCCAGGAATCTTGGAGAGGCTCTTCGCCGCATAGCAGAGGGCGCTACTATGATAAGGACTAAAGGTGAACCCGGAACAGGGGATGTGATCCAGGCTGTCCGCCACCTCAGGGCTATGAACGCTGAAATCTCCAGAGTAGTATCAATGCGTAAAGATGAAATATTTGAGGCCGCTAAAGAGCTACAGGTAGACTACGAACTTCTGTTATCTATCCACGAAGAGGGAAGGCTGCCTGTCGTGAACTTCGCCGCCGGAGGAGTAGCTACCCCAGCTGACGCCTCGCTTATGATGCAACTCGGGGCAGAGGGCGTCTTCGTCGGTAGCGGAATATTTAAATCCGGTGACCCTAAAAGACGGGCAACGGCAATAGTCAAAGCCGTAAAAAACTATATGGATCCTAAGATCCTTGCAGAAGTATCCGAAGATCTTGGCGAAGCTATGGTCGGCATCAACGAAAAAGAGATTACCTTGCTAATGGCTGAACGCGGAAAATAAAACGAGGAAGCTGTGGGTTGGAATGCAACAACCTAGCCCACAGTTTCCTTCTTAACGTCATATCTATAAATCAGGCAAGCAGTTTTCTTACGCTTTCAAGAGAAGGGGCCCTCGCATAGAGCGGGGTATCGTCATTCGTTTCATATGGAGCCTGGTTTTCTTCAAAGGTTCTTCCTGGCTCGGTCCTGTATATTATCCCTAGTGGATAGGGGGATGATTCCATCGATAGCCTCATAGCCTCAAACTTATCTGACGCGTCCCTTTCTTCATCGAGCCATTTCGTACTTTTCATAAGCCACTGCCAGGTGTTGATTTTATTGAACGTAACACAGGGCTGGAATATGTCTATCAGTGCATAGCCTTTATGTTTTATCGCTTTTACTATGATATTTTTTGTCCTCTCTGTATCTGCTGCGGAAGCCCGGGCAACAAAAGTCGCACCAGATGAAAGAGCTAGCAACAGTGGGTTTAGAGGTTTGCTCGTTACTCCAAAAGGCTGTGTTGGAGTTTTCATGCCTATCTCAGTGGTAGGCGATCCCTGTCCCTTTGTAAGTCCATATACCATGTTGTTGCACACGATATTTGTTATGTCGGGATTTCTTCTGATTGCATGTATGAAATGGTTGCCGCCCTCTCCATACATATCTCCGTCGCCGCCAACTGCTATAACAGTAAGACTTCTGTTAGAGGCTTTTATTCCTGTAGCCAACGGAAGGGCTCTGCCATGAAGACCGTTGACGCAGTTACATTTGAGGTAATGGGGCATTTTCGCAGCCTGCCCAATCCCGGAAGCAACTACCACCTCTTTGGGATCGAGTCCCAATTCACTGAGAGCCATCTTGAGGGATTCAAGTATTTTATAATCTCCGCATCCGGGGCACCATGATATCTCTTCTGTGTAATCGAATTCTGTCTTGATCATTGTCAGCAATCTCCTTCCGTCACGATTTTTTTTCTAGGAGCTTGTCAAGTTCTCTGACCAGTTCCTCAACTGTGAACTGGAAACCATTGTACTTTAGTACCAGCTCATCAGCTTTTTCTCCTGTGAGAGAGCGAACAATCCTGGCAAACTGTCCCGTTGCATTTCCTTCAACAAATATTTTTTTACACGGCGAAGAGATAATTTTGCAGAATTCGTCTGATAGTGGGTAAACCTGCTCGCATGCAACAAGAGCAGCTTTCTTCCATCCGATTATCTCCATTGCTTCTTTTAGTGGCTCAAAAACTGACCCCCAGCATATTACTGCGGTGTCGTACTTTTTCGGGCCCAAAACTATCGGCGGTAAGGCTTCTTCAGCCATAGCTTCGAGCTTCTTGAGTCTTTTTTCTACCATGCCCTTACGGAGCGATCTATCTTCCGTGATGTGCGCGTCTTCGGTGTGTTCGTGGCTGTCAAAAGAGACGAACCCTTTTCCAAACCCCGGAACTCCGAAAGGAGAGACGTATTTTCCTTTAGCGGGAAAAGCATATCTTTCGTATCCGCTTTCTGTTTTTATTGGACTTATCGGAGCAGGTATCGCTGAAGGATCGGGCTTTTTAATATCATATCCGCTGTCCAGAAGATACTGATCCGTCAATATTATCGACTGAACCTGGTATTTATGTGCAGTATAAAATGCCTGGCCCGCCATTTTAAAAGCGCTCTCAACGTTCACGGGCGCGTAAAGTGCTTTTGGAAACTCACCATGTCCGGCATAAAGGGCTAGTTCAAGATCTGCCTGTTCGGTTCTGGTAGCAAGCCCGGTTGCAGGACCCGGTCTTTGCGCAAGATGTACTACCACAGGTGTCTCAGTAATGCCGGCAAGGCTTAAGCCCTCGCACATAAGGACAAATCCACCGCCTGAAGTCGTGGTCATAGCTCTGGCTCCGGCGTATGCAGCTCCTACCACCATATTTATCGCAGAAATCTCATCCTCAACCTGCTCAACTACACTAGAGAACAATTTGGCATTTCTCGCAAAATATGAGAAGACACCTGTTCCCGGAGACATCGGATAGGCCGTTATATAGTTACACCCGGCAGAAGCCGACCCGAGCGCCACGGCACTGTTTCCATCCAGAAAAATTTCATCATCGCCCGGTTTGTCGGGAATTTTTAGGACCGGTTTACCCTCAACATATTCCTCGCCAAGCTTGAGTCCAACCCTGAAAGCCTTTTTGTTCTTTTCTGAAAGGTCCGAATCACTGAAACGTTTTTCTATCAAATCATCTGCAGAATCTTCTTTCAGCATGAAGATTCCGGCTATAAAACCGGCAATTATCATCGACGAAAATTTTGGACTGCCCAGATCTGCAGCTCTTTTCGCAAGATCCAAGTCTATCATTTTTCTTCCAAGGGAAGAAATTTCTTTCTCCATAACTGACGCGTCAGCTAATATTTTCGTTTCTTCAGTTATATTTTCGGTTATATTCGAATGAAGCTCAGGAGAGAGCGCGAAAAGCCAGTCTATGCGCTCCACGTAAGCTCTTACAGGTTGCGTAGAAACCCTTATCTGAGTAGAGTTGTTGCCTCCTCTTACTCTTGACATGTATTCCCTGGTAGAAAATACATAATAGCCAGCTTTTGACAGCATTTGTCTGGTCAAGTCTTCGGCTGTCTGAAGGCCCAGTCCTGCCGCGGCACAAAAAGAAATCGCCACATCAGAGCCAGGCGCGCGGGTCATATCCATATTATTACCTCCTTGTCATGTTCTAAAATAAGATTATAAACAGTTCTTCAAGAATGGATTTCATTAAGACATTTAAATTAGATAATTTCTTAAAAGGTTTTAAGAGTATACATTGATAAGATTTTACCTTCAAGTGGCAGCGCCTTAAAGCAACTTTCATGTTTTGACATTAACTCTATTGGCTATAAAATATAGACTGTGGTAAATTTTATTAAAGATATGGGGGTATCACAGATGGAACTTAAAGGAAGCAAGACTGAAAAAAACCTGTGGGAAGCTTTTGCAGGTGAATCGATGGCACGCAGTAAATACACCTATTTCGCATCTGTCGCAAAAAAAGAAGGATATGAGCAGATTGCCGGGATTTTCCTTGAAACTGCAGACAACGAAAAAGAACATGCCAAGCTCCATTTCAAGGCTCTTTCGGGAATAGGTACCACTGCAGAAAATCTTAAAGCCGCAGCTGAAGGTGAAAGCTACGAATGGAACTATATGTATCCAAGAATGGCGAAGGAAGCAGCAGAAGAGGGCTTTACAGAACTTGCTGAAATGTTCAGTAACATAGCCGAAGTAGAAGCTGTACATGAAAAACGTTACAGAGATTTTGCGAAAAACCTTGAAGAGGGACACGTCTTCCTCAAAGATGGAAAGGTCTTCTGGAAGTGCCGCAATTGCGGGGCAATATACGAATGCGTAGAAGCTCCGGAAATATGCCCCGTCTGCAAGCATAAACAAGCACATTTTGAGATCCAAGCTAAAAACTGGTAAACTTTTTATAAATAAAAAAATCTTCCCATAATATACAAAGAGAGGTCCAAAAGTTCCACAGAACTGACGGACTTCCATATGTGCTATGTAATCTACAACACAGTGAATTTTTCTGACCAGCTGTGACGAAAAGAAAGAAAAGGAGTGGCTAAGAGTGAAAATGACAGGGGCTCAGATAGTTCTCCACATGCTTAAACTTCATGAAATTAAGCATGTATTTGGCCTTCCTGGGGAAACAACCCTGGGATTGTATAAAGAATGGTTGAAATTTCCCGATATCACCCACATTTTAACTCATGATGAAAGAGCTGCTGCCTTTATGGCGGAGGCTTACGCCAAGGTTACCGGAAAAGTCGGCGTAAGCGAAGCCCCAAGTCCGGGCGCAGGACACCCTGTACCGGGTGTAATCGAGTCTTTCACCGGGTCAGTTCCAACTTTATGCCTTACTTCCGATGTCCCTTATAACAGCGACAAAAGAAACACTCTCTCAGGCTTCGATCAGAACAGGCTTTACAGCGCCATCACAAAGGAAAGTATTCTGGTGACAAAGGCGAAAGACCTGCCTTTCCTGATAAGGAGGGCTTTTAGGGTAGCTGTAAGCGGACGACCCGGAGCTGTCCATATGAGGATACCGATGGACATATACGAGGAAGAGGCTGAAGTGAATGACCTCTACGCAGATCCATGTATGGCTAGGTGGCCTTACCAGCGTCCTGTTGCAGACCTGAGAGAGATCGACAGAGCCATAAAGCTCCTTGCCGAAGCCAAACGCCCCGTTATAGTATGTGGGCAAGGCGCTCTTGTCTCTGACGCAGGAGATGAAGTTATTACTCTGGCAGAAGCTTTAAATATACCGGTCGGATGTACCATGACGGGGAAAGGGACCGTCTCAGAGATTCATCCTCTCTCTATCCGTCTTGTAGGGGCAAGAGGAGGAACAAGCTACTCAAATAAATTTCTCCAGTCAGCCGATCTCGTCTTCTTTATCGGATCCAATACCGATTCAGCCGGAACCGACGGGTGGAAGATGCCCTCTAACGTTGGGGGACCTAAGATAATAAGCCTAAATATAGACGGGATAGACGCGGCAAACAATTATCCTACAGACGCGGTCCTTGTCGGCGACGCAAAGGCTACACT
>JAAYEY010000215.1 GCA_012728505.1 Synergistaceae bacterium
CCCAATGGTTCTCTGTCTCGACGACGGTGCATACTTCAAGCAATGCCCGAACGGAACTTTCATGTTTGGACGCGATGACGCGGATGAACCACATACAACAGAGTGCTCAAACAGCGCTAAATTCCTTGAGGGCGTAACAAAGAGCGTTCTGAAAAGGATCCCGGCACTCAGCGGAGTCAGAGTAGTCCGTCAGTGGTCAGGTCCTTACGACAACACGCCCGACCATAACGCTATAATCGACTGGACTCCTGTTGAAGGACTGCTCGTTGACTGCGGCTGGAGCGGCCACGGACTTCAGTTCGGACCTTCAGGCGGACGAGTCTGCAAAGAACTTCTTTTGGGAGAAAAACCGTTTGTAGACCTGCACCGATTCCGTCTTTCCAGATTTGCGGAGAACGATCTCTTCTTCGAACCTGCGTTTATCTAATCTAAAAATTACAGTGTTAATAATTACGAGAGGCGGACAGTTTACTGTCCGCCTTAACTTTTTTGATTAACAAGTAGATTAAATATTCTAATAATTACTTGAAGTATGTTGGTATTTGAATTATTATAGTCAAAGTATATTTAATTATTTTGTTGAGGTGAGAGTCAATGCACGAAAAAGGAATCGAAACTTTCTTGGCTGTTTCCATGTCAAGGACGCTCGGAAAAGCTGCTGAGCTGTTGAATGTTACACAATCTACAGTTAGCTATAATCTCAATGAGCTGGAAAATGAGATGGGAATGTTGCTTGTCGACCGCCAAAAAGGAATGAAATCAATCAGTCTTACTCCAGCAGGAGAAAGTTTCCTTCCTCTTGCTCTTAAGTGGCAGGAAGTCAGCAGAGAAATATCGAACGCAAGAAACCCCGGTTCTGCTTTTTCGCTTGCGATAGGAGGTTCAGAGACCGTAAACTGCAGACTTTTGCCAAAGGTGTTTAAGGATTTATTAGAACACCAGCCACCCGTTTATTTAAGAATATCTACTGATCCTTCTGACCAAATGTACCAGGCAGTCGAAAGCCGTGCCTTAGATGTTGCTATTGTCCTCCATGAGGAAACGACAAGGTACGTTCAGATAGACCCTTTTTTTAAAGAGACCCTTATCGTTGCAAGAATTCCAATAGAGGATGAAAATGTGTCAAAAAAAATTCACCCGGATTCTTTAATGCCGGAACTCGAATTCTACATCGAATGGAGCAGTAGTTATCGTCTGTGGCATGACCATATTTGGGACCCATTAAGAACAGCTAAAATGAGGCATGACTCTGTAAATTTCGTAAGTGCATTTATGGATGAACCCGGACAGTGGTGCATGATACCTTGTTCAGCGATGGAAGAAATGAAACGCGGTGACGATAGGATTGTATTCCAAAGAATATCTGAGGCCCCTCCCGATCTTATCTATCGTAAAATCACTCATAGATACCCTAGAGCAAGCGCACTCCCAGGAATGTCTATTTTTGACGAAATAGCGAATAAATATGGTTTTGGATCAATATAACTTGGAGGAATTAAATTGGATTTAGCATCGTTGATTGATCACACAAATCTCAACCAGGCCGCAAAAAATGATGATATTTTAAAGCTTTGTGATGAGGCATCAGAGTGGCAGTTTGCGTCGGTTTGTGTTAATCCCTGTTATGTGGCACTTGCTTCAAAAATACTTGACGGAACAGGTGTCAAGGTCTGCTCTGTCGTTGGTTTTCCTCTCGGTGCGAATGTAATGTCCTCAAAGGTCTATGAGGCTGAAAGGGCATATCAGGATGGGGCTTCCGAAATTGATATGGTAATGAACATATCAGATGTCAAGAATGGATCTTATGATTTACTCAGAAGGGATATCGCAGGAGTAGTAAGAGCTGTCTCTAACTGCAAGGTAAAAGTAATACTTGAGACATGTCTTCTGGAAGACGATGAAATTTTAAAGTCCTGCGAAGCAGCAGTAAAAGCAGGGGCACATTTTATAAAAACTTCTACGGGATTTTCGTCAGGCGGAGCCACAGTAAGGCATGTCCAGCTGATCAGAAATAACATACCTATGGAAATAGGTGTTAAGGCGGCCGGAGGGATAAGAGACTGGAAAAGTGCGGAAGAACTCATAATAGCAGGTGCAAACAGGCTTGGAACATCTCGTTCTGTCTCAATATTAAAGTCATCATTAGCAAGTTAATTGATGTAAGTTTAAAGCATTCAATATCCTTAAATATACCTTGACAAAACGATTTATATCAATGAATATCAATGCGACTTGCCAGAGTGACGGCTGATAGTAATGGCAAATGCGAGGTTTGCTTAGAGGAGGGGTTTTTTGTGAAAGAAATGGAAATAAAGGAGACGGAACTAAAAGCAACAGAATTACCGATCACAGGAAATGAGCAGGTCGATCTAGACGATCTTATGCGCAAGTATGATGTAGAAGCGCGTTTCAGAACACTTGAGGGGTGGCAAGGCAAGCTAGTTGCTTTGATAGCTATAGCAATGTCTTCCTTCCACTTTTACACATCGGGCTTTGGGTTGCTTCTTGCCCAGAAACAGGGTGCTGTCCATCTTGCTTTTACCCTTTGCCTTGTTTTTCTTCTTTACCCGGCAACCTCAAAACAGTCAAAGAACCAAGGAATACCCTTTTATGATTTCATTCTGGCTGCCTTGGGCGTATCCGCAGCAATGTATCTGGTTGTCTTTTTCAACGATTTAACTACAAGGGCCGGACTTCCTACTCAGACTGACTTGATAATGGGCTTTATCTTAATCGTTACGCTTTTAGAGGCCACCAGGAGAATATCAAATCCTGTATTGCCCTGCTTAGCCTTGACTGCGCTGTTATATTGCTACTTCGGACGATCGCTTCCTGAGATGATAGCGCACAGAGGATTTTCTATACCCCGTATAGTAAACCATATGTACTTAGGGACAGAAGGGATATTTGGAACACCTCTTGAAGTTTCTTCGACTTTCGTATTTATGTTTATCCTCTTTGGTTCTGTCCTTGAAAAGACCGGCCTGGGGAAATTTATAATCGACCTTTCGATGGCTCTGGCAGGTTGGTCAACAGGAGGACCTGCAAAAGTTGCAGTCGTCAGTTCAGGGCTTATGGGGACCGTCTCAGGCTCTTCAGTTGCAAACGTATGTACGACTGGTATGTTTACGATACCTCTTATGAAAAGCGTCGGTTATGAGCCGCACTTTGCCGGTGCAGTTGAAGCAGTTGCATCTACAGGGGGACAGATCATGCCGCCAGTAATGGGTGCAGGCGCTTTTATAATGGCGCAGTTCCTTGGAGTCCCTTATATTGAAGTGGCGCTTGCAGCTGTTGTACCCGCTCTACTTTATTACTTTGCTGTCATGGTCCAGGTGCACTTTGAGGCTACACGCCTCGGGCTTAAAGGTATCCCTTGGTCTCAGCTTCCTCCTCTTTGGCCGTTGCTTAAATCAAAGGGCTTCCTTCTTCTCCCGCTTGTCGCTATCATCTACTTTTTACTTGCTGGATTTACGCCTCTCAGGGCAGCGTTTAACGGTATCATTGTGAGCTTTGTCCTTTCATGGTTAAACAAAGAGACACGGTTGACCCCGACCCGTATCATAGAAGCATTTCAATCGGGCGCACGGGGAGCAATTGGTGTGGCATGTGCATGTGCTACTGTTGGAATGGTAGTTGGGATGGGTACTCTTACAGGTCTTGCCCTGCGGATAGCAAATGCGATAGTTACTCTTGCGGGTGGAAGTAAGATCCTCACCCTCTTTTACACCATGCTTGCAAGCATAATACTTGGAACGGGTCTTCCGACAACTGCAAACTTTATCGTCACCAGCACCATGGCCGCACCTGCTCTCTTCAAGCTCGGTGTGCCTGCAAAAGCTGCTTACATGTTCGTGTTCTATTTCGGTATTTCAGCGGATCTTACGCCACCTGTCGCTCTGGCTGCTTACGCAGGATCCGGTATTGCAGGATCTGACCCGATGAAGACAGGTTTTACTGCTTTTAAACTTGCTCTGGCAGGGTTTTTAGTCCCATATGTCTATGTTTACAACCCGATGCTGCTATTTATAGACGTAGAGTTTATTCCAATGGTTCAGGCAGTATTTACGGCTCTGCTGGGAGTATTCCTGCTGTCTATGTGTACCATCGGATATTTTAAAGCTAAAGTTGCTTGGTATCTGAGGTTGCTCGCACTTGCAGGAGCTCTTGGCCTCCTGATACCGGGTACATCGTCCGACCTTGCAGGAATCGGAGTCTTTGTATTTATATTCTTGTTACAGACAGCAAAGGCGAAAATTATAGCGAAAAAGAAAGAAACTGAGGGGCTTCAGACTGAAGGATAAAGTCTAGAAAAACCAGAATAGGTAAATAAAGACATTATATAAGACGCTAAATACTGATTTATTAAATAATTTTTTCAATTATGATTTGGTTCTAGACGGGCTGATATCAGCTCGGCCAATAAACAAAAATTGATTATAGGAGGAAACAGACAATGAAGAAAGTCATCATTTTATCACTTGTAGCTCTTTTGGCAGCATTTTCATTCACAGCGGTAGCTTCAGCAGCCACTTATATGTCGGTCGCAACAGGAGGAACCTCCGGCACATACTATGCAGTCGGCGGAGCTCTAGCCGCGGCAGTTAGTAAGGAAGGTAAGATCCAGTGTACAGCCGAGACAGGAAACGCCTCGGTCGCGAATTCTAACCTCATTGCCACGAAAGGTATTGAGATTGCATTTGTACAGAACGACATCACCTATTGGGCGGTAAACGGCGAACTTATGTTCCAGGGCAAACCCCTTAAGAACATCCGCGCAGTTGCTTCTCTCTATCCCGAACACGTACAAGTTGTCGTAGCGAAGAACTCCGGCATCAAAACCATCAATGACCTTAAGGGAAAACGCGTTGGAGTAGGCGCACCCGGTTCAGGCGTTGAAGGTGACGTGCAGGCTATCTTTGGTGTTGCAGGACTTACCTACAAAGATCTCAAAAAGGCCGATTTCCTTGATTTTGGAGCCACTGCGAGCCGCTTCAAGGACAACCAGATTGATGCAGGTTTTGTGGTTGCCGGTTACCCTACAGCGGCTATAATGGACCTCACAACTACTAAAGACGTAGGTCTTCTTAGCTTTGACAAAGAATTTCTTGATAAGTTGCACAAGAAGTACCCCTTCTTTGTAACAAGCAAAATCCCCGGTAAGACGTACAAAGGAATCGATAACGACGTAGTTACACCTGCTGTTATGGCAATCCTTATTACCCACGCTGATGTTCCTGAACAGCAGATTTATGATTTCCTAACGTCAATGTTCAAGAACCTTGACGATATTGCAGCAGTTCACGCAAAGGGCAAGGAAATCACACTTAAGGGCGCACTCGACGGACTTACAGCTCCTCTGCATCCAGGCGCAGCTAAGTTCTATAAAGAAAAGGGCCTTATTAAGTAAGGGACCTTTTAAAAAAGTTAAATAAAAAAGGGTCCCCGCTTAAGCGGGGACCCTTTTTTATTTTCTCTGTGAATATCTGGATACAAAGATTTGTCTGCTAAAAACATTCTTCGCAGTCAAGTATCCAAGCTGTTATTTTATTTAGTTCAGCATCTACAGGAGCTATTTTCCAGTTATCTACATGAAACGTATAAAATGACCTAATATTCTTTGCTTAGAAATGAAGGGGGAACGGACTTCTCAATGTAGTATAATTCAACGGTGTACAAAAATATATTAAATGTTTCCGCAGAAAGGTCAAAAAATGTTTTTTTCATTTCTACTCACATTTATTTCTGGTTGCTCCCTTTTGATCCTTGTTTTGACGATTTCTTTGCTTTTGCTGGGGACTGAAAACGGACTCTACAATATTCAGGGAACGGATGCGTCGTTTCTCGCCCCATATAAACGATCTCTTGCGGGTCGGTGTACAGATAAATGTCCGCCGTTCTTACTCTGTGGCTCATGTCTCTGCCTTCTTGTGATTTTCTTTTTTATACCGATGGGCTCTCTTCCTCAGTTTGTGGAGACGCAAGGTGATTTTGTCGTTATTATATTCTTGCTTTTGGCCGCACAGGGACTTTACATACGAGGAATGAAAATTTTCTCACTAGAAATATATCAGTCCTTTGATACCAAAGAACTATTTGCCCTTTCTAAATTGGCGATGAAACTGATAGTGGCAGGAGGGACATTGTCTTGGTATGCCCTTAACAGGGGAATGCCGGGCAGTATTTTCAGTCTGGAAACATTCTCCACTACGTCCGTCTGGATTTTGGCAGGGCCATGGGGAAAGATTGGCACTGCAATGTTTTTTTTGCTACTAGCAATGGTCTCGCCCTCAAGAGGTGTAACAAAGACAAGGATAGTTGATAACATCCAGATTCCAGAAATATTTGACGCGATAAGGTTGACTCTGGTACCTGCGATTATCGTCTCCATCATCTGTCCGATGAGATTGGGGATAGCACTCGGTTATATAGGTTTTAAAATGTATTTTATAGATTTTATTATTTTTTGGATAATAGTGGGGTTGGTCCAAGTAATAGCGATACCTTTAATAAGCAGGACATTAAATAGAACCTGTGAAAGATTCAGGGGAAAGTCTGACTGTTTTCCTGATGTTATCGTTGGTGCATCAGGAGTGTTATTCTTTATGATAGATCTTTATCTATGATCAGCGAGATCCACCACTTCTTGGTGAAACGCCCATAGGGGCACGTTCCAGAATATCTGTCCTGTAAAATTTAGCTGATATCAGAGGCGTTTTAAAGACACTGATGACGAGACGCTCCCCTGCGAATAACTCATAAAAATTCCTTCGTCCAAAGGGCTCGAGTGTAAATTGATTTTGTCCTAATTTTTTATTGCCGATTCTATAATAGTATTCTTTCCATGACATTCTTCCTCCCTGGAAAATCATCCACTTGCCTGTATCAATGAATCTCCCATATATTGGCTTGTCAAAAGGAAGGCCTGCATTCGTTGACCTGACCCTTTCTTCCCACGTCCATATTAGGCCATTGACTATTTTGTATTCGTCCTCTACCGGTGTCAGCTCGACTGAGTGTATATATCTTGTTGTAAATTTGTGCCCCATAGAGACGGGAGACTGAAAAATAAGCTTGCCGTCAGAACCGGCTATTCGGAAAACGTCCACACGCCATCCGGCAGCTGCCGTCAAAAAGAGGATGGGCAAGGAAAAGAATATAATAAGATAGTGTGATATATTTTTTATAATCCGCCCTCCAGACAGTTAAATAACACCTATAATAAAAGCTGTTGAGGTATGTGATCCAAGATTTAAATCAATTGTTAAAAACACATGTTCTCAGAGTAGGGTAAAGCTAGAAATATATACAAATGGATGTATCAGAGACCATGTAGTATTATATATGCAATCTATCGAAGGAGGATAACGAATGAGAGAACTTTTTATTCCTGAAACTAAAAATCCGCCGGCAAAGGTTAAAGATCAGGGGTTAATCAGCCTTGTAATGGAAGGTGCCGGAGTTTTTAACGCAAAAAGCGGAGAGATAATACTTCTTCCTATAGGAAGAAGCACCCTTAACAGTATCGCTGAAGACTTAGCGGAATCTCTCCTTGAAAAAAATGGAATACAGCATGTTGACTGCAATGCCTCCGAAGAATCAATCCATTCACTTGCTGAGCGCTATGTCAGGGAATACGGTAATAAAGCGCTTTCATGGATGGTGACCTCAGAGAGAAAACTCAGACTTTGGGGCTGGGCTGATACAAAAGAAGATGCCAAGATGAAGACAGCAATGGCTGCTGATACGATCCGCTCTATTATGGAGAGGTACATCCCAGATTTTGACTACTTGCTTGAAGTAGGTTCTAAAACTATTAACAGGATGGTGGGTGTCTGTTCGACTCAAAAAGGTTCGCTTTATGAGTTCGAAGGGTTGTCATGTCCTAAGTGCGGGGTTTATTATCATGCAGACTCAGCCGATGTTAGTGCTTATAACCCGCTAAATCCCGAGCAGAAGGAAGAAGAAGTCAAAGATGTACATACGCCGGGAGCTCATACGATGTCGCTCCTATGTGAACAGCTTGGGATCGACCCAATACAGGGACTTAAAGCGATGCTTTATACAGTTATGATGCCGGACGGAAAAAAGATACTCCTCTTTGCAATGATAAGGGGAGACAAGAACATCAGCATAAATAAGCTGACAGCTTATGTAGATTCTAAATTTAAAGGCTCGTCATTCAGAAGAGCGGAAAATGAAGAGATAGTTTCCGCATTTGGAGAGGTTGCGGGATTTTGTGGACCAATAGGAGTGCCTGAAGGAGTCCACACGGTGGCCGACAGGTCACTTGTAGGAGGTAAAAACTACGTTGTCGGAGGCAATAGACCTGATTACCACAGAACAGGCTGCTGTTGGGGCAGAGATTTTAAGCCTGAAGTCGCAGATCTTTTACTGTTTGAAGAATCGACCCCATGCCCAGATAGCGGGACACCTATGGTGTCCGTTTCGCTGCGTAAGATTTGTATGGTGGAATGTTATTCTTCAGAAGAAAGAGGCGAGACTGTCCTCTCATGCAGGGACAGGGATGGAGAGCATAAATGGTCATACAGATGGGGAGCAGAAATATCCTTGGAACCCCTCATACTCTCATTTTACGAAAAAAAAGAAAAACGCATAAGAGATGCGATCTTCGAGAATAACTAGGTCCGATATCGAGATAAAATGTATGTACAGTGCAGAAAACGCAGGGAGCATATCGGTCCTGCGCTTTCTGTTTGTAGTGATGTCATCATATTTTGACATGCAGTTTATGAGCCATTTATTGCGGAGCTGTATTACCGGGGCTATAATGCTTAAATCATAGGAAGTGTTCTCTTTGGCTGAGCCTATAAAAAAAGTACTGGAAAAACTTATTGAAGACTATGGTGTCTGCATCCTTGAAGACCCTGACAGGCTTGCTCAGTTTCTTGAAGCGAGGAGCCCTTCGGAGAGTGTTGCCAATTTTAGACTGACCTTTGCACTGCGATATATGATTAAGTCAGGTTGGACGATAAACTCTAAGATAACTGCAAAAAATGAGAAGTATTTTAAGGCTAAGCTTTCTGAGCATCTTGGTTTTACACCACAAGAAGCGGAAGATGTATTGCATACTCTGTGGCAGGTAATAGACGGAGAGCGTGCAGTTTGCCCCTCTGTGGACGATAAAACTGAAGAGCTGATTGCAAGACCGGGCAACCTCAGAAGGATAGCAGGCGGTATTTCAAATAAGCCAAGAACAATGTGGCTTAGAAAGAAATCTCTATATAACGGAGTAGTCCTGATTGCAGCTCTTTTGGCGATAGTTGTGCTTTTTTTTCAAATAGGAGGCCAGAGGAATCCCGTTGGAGATGAGTTCAGGATAGCCTTTTTCGTCCCTCTGAAAGGCAGTCATGCACAGTCGGGGCATAACCAGTTGAGGGCAGCCCAGCTGGCAGTTGAACAGATAAACAAGCAGGGTGGAATAAGGGGCTACAAAATAAAAATAGTTGGTTACGATCTCCCTCAGGAAAGCTCAGCAGCAGAAAACAGCGTTAGAAAAGTAATGAAGGACAAGAGTATCTTAGCAATGATAACAGCAGCGTCTGAAGAAAAGCTGCAGCTTATGTCAATGATAGCCGATGAGATAAGCGTTCCTCTTGTAATAACAACTTCAGATTTGACGCCTGCTGCAGTTATGAAAGGAGAAAAGCCTCACCTTTATGCTTTTCATATAGCTAACGACACTGACGCCAGAGCAAAAATGTTGGGATA
>JAAYEY010000216.1 GCA_012728505.1 Synergistaceae bacterium
AGACTCCAGCAGCGGCAGAGTTTTCTTCATTCTTTCAAAAAAATGAGGATATTTTTGGGGAAAATTATCAAACGTCAGACAGACTTTTGAACCAACTTCTATCTTTTTCGTTGTACTCATAAGTGAGGAAAGGCTTCCTCCCTCCGAATCATAAGAGTATACTTGAGCATAGGCTTCAAAATCAGCGTGATGCTGAATAAGTTGGGGCCACTCTTTTTTGATATCCAGTGTTGTTAGTTCGCTTGGATTTTCTCTGTCGATGACGTGGAATTTTTCCTGCGAATGAGCAGCTATTTTTTCAGGATAAGATCCTTCAGGCCTAAGATAGGCATTAGTAAGAGAAACTGTCCTTGCATAGCCTCTCTTTGTACTCATAGTACCAAGTCCGAACACAATCCTGAGAACACCGTCTTTCTGTTTGACTCTTTTGTTCCAACGTCTAAAATTTTGAGAATAACCCACTCCTGCAATGGTAGGGTAATAGTATCTGTCATGCCATTTTCCTGACATCCTCATAACTATAATCCCCATGTCATCATCGCCCAGCCCATGCTTTTTTCTATAGCTGGAAGCCTGAGGAAAATATATTCTCGAATAGATCTTTCTTATCTCTCTTTCGACAATCTTAACTCTCTCTTCGATTGAGGGAGAGTCATTGCTCATAAAGGTAGTAAGATATTTTCCTGCAAATGAATGCTTTTCCGAATCTTCCAACCTACTGCTGCTCCTGATTACTACCGGGTCATGCATCTCTAAGAGGAATTTTTTTACCGCCTCTGTGACTATGCCAGGTAAGGGAGTTTCAAGGAAGACTGCCTCCAGCACTTCTGGTTCATTTTGTGAAATCAACAAATCCACGGAGGGCACTGATTCAAGAAACTGATGAAATATATCTATGCTGAAATATATGGATTCAGGAATCTTGGTATTAGAAAGCTGTGTATCACCGCTGTTACGAAGTTTCCTGAGAGCAAAAAGCAGGGATCTACCTTTTCCCCCGATAGTCCCGCTGCCGAATATCATTGGTGCAAATTCTGCATCGTCATGCGGATCCCATGCGAAGTATTCTTGCCTTATTTTTTCTAAATCGGTCACTTTTCCTCCACCTCCGCACCGCCTCTGTCAACAACGATACCAATCTCGCTGTCGCCATCGAGTAAAACGTCGAAGTTCCCATGGTAGTGCCTTACCGCTGGATGGTCGGTCGATATCCAATCACTGCTGTCGAACCAATCTTTGTTGTAAATATTGCCCTTTTCTCCATCAAAAACGGGAAGATAGAGAATGTTGTCGCCGTCCAGATCCAGGAAAAAATGAGTTCCGTAAGAGAGCTCCGGCGACATCCCTTTATTTTCTATACCCAATTCAACCAAACAGCCTGAATTTGAAAGCTCATTGTACTGTACAGGGACTCCCAGAACAGGATTTGAGCTTCCCCAGCGTCCGGGACCCACGAGTAAGTATCTCTCTCCGTCGAGCTTTTTATTTATATCTCCTATTGCTCTGGCCACATCATAAAAATCGGGCTTTTTCCCATACAGGTCAGGGTCTACATATATTATGTGGCGAATACCCTCCAGTCTGCCATTAGCTACCATGCGGTTTCCCCTTAGAATAATCTTCTCCGGGCTTACTTCCGGTATCTCGACTTTTCCTTTGTCGTCATAAACTGATAGAGGTCTCAGTTGTACAAGGGTAAATTCATCCCCCTCGGTCTCGTAAGTAAACTCCATGTCACAAGGCAGCTGAAGCTCCTGTTCAAAGAGCTTAAGTAGTTTTTTAATCCTTTTAAACAGGTTAGGGCATTTTTGCGGCAAATCAGCAAAAGTAAACACAAGCTTGGGAACGACCATGTTTTGAGTATCTGCTAACAGCCAATGAAACATGTTAGCATCATACCATTGCAAATATGACTGTGCCATCCTATGTTCTCGAGCAATCATCTTAACGTAATGATCTGCATGTGCTGTCAGAAAAGCATTGTTTTCGATGTCCACATAGTCAAACTGTTCCTGAGAATGCAACGCTACCTGATCGGGCCTGTTTCCTTCAGGCCTTAGATGGGGATTAGTTAGGTAAAAGGTACGTGCGAAAGTCCTGTCTACGGTTCTAGTTCCAAGTCCGAAGCATATTCTCGCCACACCATCCTCTTTCTTTATCCTAGGGGAGGGACGCCTGAAAACCTGAGAAAAAGCAGCGCCTGCGAGCTCCGGATAGTATTTATTATCTCTTATTCTTCCTGCAATGGGTTGAATAAGCACCGCCATGTGCTCGCCGCCCCAAAGGATCTTGTGTTTTCTCTTATATTCTCTGGCAGCAGGACTGTACGTTGAAGCGTAGACCTCTTTTATAGCAGATTCTAGCGCACTCCTACTCGATTTCCTGTCACCACTATTTGGGACAAATCTTGTGGCATACTTACCAGCAAAGGAAAGATTTACGTCATCCTCCAATACCGATGATGAACGGACCGACAGAGGCTTGTCTATTGTATCGAGAATCCTTTCAAGATCTTCATCTATACTCTGAGGTAGTTCTGCCTCTTGACATATTCTGTGGAGCTCTGGGGCGTCGCTGTGCTCTCTTAAGTCAAGCAGTCTGTCCCATAATTTGTTCTGCTCCATAAATTCCTCAAAAACGGAAGTAGTTATAACAAAAGTATATTTAGGCAGAAAAACTTCATCCAGTGCATCATTAGCTTTCAGCACTTCATAAGCGAAGCTCAGGCCCTTAGCCTTTCCTCCGACCTTTCCACTGCCGATCAGCCAACCTCTTTCCCTGTAATAAGG
>JAAYEY010000217.1 GCA_012728505.1 Synergistaceae bacterium
AAATATCTCCTCTTCAGGCATAATATTTTTCTGCTGTCGTTCATCTTTCTTTGTTTCGTCCGCCACCTGAATCACTTCCTCTGTTATATTCTCTGTCTTGTATAAATCTTTCCTAATGAAATGCTTAGCGGAAAATCATGGTCCGCCGATAACTCCATTTGGAAATTTTTCCTTTGTAAAATCCAATGGCTGCATGTGCTGAACATTTTTCCAGTCCAGCAGAAGCTCTTCCATCTCCTGCCAGGTCTTTGTAATAGCACCACGTCTTCTGAGCTGAACCGCACCGGCAAATCCTTTGAAGAGAGCTCCAAGCATTCTTCGAGAGATCATCAAGGCTAAAGATTGCCCCTCGGTATTATAAATGCTGCGTCCAAGTTCGAGAAGGAGTTCTGACTGGAAATCCAAAGATGGATTCCAATATTCTTCAGGGACATCAGCTCCGAGCTCTTTCAGCGTTTTTGAGATGATAAAAACATCCCTGAGTATACCTCTTCCCGCAAGCACCGCGGCACAGCCTCTCCTTAAATAATCTAAAAAGTCCTCAGGCTCATAACAGTCGCCGCTGCCTCCTACCATCCCGGGAAAACGACGAGCCACCTCTTCTACAGACTCCCTAGAAGCTCTGCCTTCATACCGCTGTTCCGGCGTCCTTCCGTGAACAAACACAAAGTCAACACCTGAATCGAAGAGCAATTCACAGTATTCACTGGTTGTAACAGCGCTCGTTGCAGGCATAATCCTTATCTTAGCCCAAGTAGGAAGTCCAGTTTTTTTCATTACTTTTATTATCTTAGCGGAAGTTTCCGGATCTTCCATCAACTTTGATCCGCTACCTTTTTTGGTCACCTTGGGCATGGGGCATGCCATGTTTATCTGCAAAGCTTCAAATCTCCTGATGTTTAAAGCTACGTCGGTACCTCTTGCTATGTCTTCTTCGTTTGAACCAAAAATCTGAAGAGCTACAGGTCGTTCTTCATCAGAACCGTATAGTAATTCCTTGGTCTTGCGCCCTTTATGACAAAGCCCTAGGGCACTTACCATCTCAGTGTGCACCAATCCTGCGCCCAGGCTTCTGTAAAATTTTCTGACTGACGCAATAGTTATACCTGCCAGGGGTGCAAGCCATATCGGGTTCTCTACTTTAACTCCTCCGATATTTATAGGATACTCAGGTACAAGCGGAGAAAACGTTTCTTTATTATTCAAATCTGTTTCTTTCATAGATTATTCTGAGGCCCTCTATTGTCAGCCACGGATCTACCTCTTTTATGATGCCGGAGTGTTCTGCCAGTATCGATGCGTGTCCACCCGTAGCAACAACGCGGCAGGGGCCTCCCAGCTCTTTAAAAATTCCTACGAGAAGGGCATCTACCATACCGACTGTCCCGTAAACTATACCTGACTGGATCGCTTCTGTTGTGTTGCCTCCAATATAATGGCCGGGAGCTTCGAGAGTTATCTGCGGGAGCTTTGCTGTACGAGAAAAAAGAGATTCCATTCCTAGTTCCATACCCGGAGCTATCGTTCCGCCTATGTATGCCCCTTCAGCTGAGATGACATCAAGCGTTATGGCCGTCCCCAGATCTACTACGATAAGAGGAGCTCCATATTTTTCGATTCCTGCGACTGCGTTCAGCAGCCTGTCCGCTCCTAAACCTGCTGGGTTTTTTATGCTTATCTTCAGACCTGTTTCAAGGTCCTGAGTTACCATAAGACAGGAAACGCCGACGTAGTTCTTTATTCCATCTATGAACATCTCGTCAAGAGAAGGCACAACGCTTGCATAAATAGAGGCATTTATCTTATCTTTCGATATTCCAGAGGCGCTAAGCAATCCAAGTATCATAAAACCGACCTCGTCTGCCGTCTGTTTCCTTGAAGTCAGCCTCCAGTGATTTATCAACTTTTTACCTTCATAAATGCCCATCACAGTATGTGTGTTTCCTACATCGAGTACGAGAAGCATAAGTCATTCCTCCGTGAAAAAATGTATTAAGTAATAATTCTGCATCCTACTAGAAATATACGCTATCTTCAAAACGATTCTCATTATTTTACAACAATCATGCTAATAATAGGACCAGAAGCGGAAACATAAAAATAGCTACCGGTATTCTTCTGAAAGACATCCCTGATGCATAAGATGCACCGGCAAAGAATAAGAGTATCGAAAACACAAAAAGAGGGAATGTAGGAGTGACATTCCAGGGCATTATTTCAACCAGTTTTCCCGAGAGAATATCCCAACTCTCAAGAAAATACTCGCACAAATTAGCTATTTCCAAACTGAAAGGTAATCCCATGAAAGCAGGCAATGAACATAGAAAAACAAGGGGAAATATAAGGGCAAAAAGAGGTATCGCTACAATATTAATTATCAGCCCAACAATCGGAACTTTTCCAAATGCAGAAGCTATCAGCGAAGATGTCACAAACCAAACGGTGGCCGATCCGGCGAGAGCTCCGGTTTTATTGTCTTTGAATATACCGGCTGACGCGCAGAGCGATAGCGCCGCCAACATCGAAAGCCTCCATCCAATATCATGAAATACCCATGGATTAAAAAGGAGCATAATAATACCTGCAACGCTAACACTGTTGAAAGGGCTGGAAGGTTTCCCCAGAAAGAGACCCAAAAGATATACCTGCAGCATTATAGCGGCCCTGACACCTCCGGACGGAAATCCTGCCAAGGAAACATATGTCCATACCAGGAGTGATATCAGCACTATCCTTATTTTTCCTCTTTTCAAAAACAGTCCCGCCATCGCTGCAAGTATGCCCACATGGAATCCCGATACTGCCAGAAGATGGATTGTACCTGCATCTCGGTGCTTCTTGGACAGTTCTTTATCTCTTATGCCTAAGGTTAGAGCAAGCATATAGCCCGACATCAGCTCCGGAAGATCTTCTGTTATTTTTCTTTCTAAAAAATTGCGCCATCTGTATATACCCGTAGGAGGAGCTGTAACATGAAGTTCAAGAGGAATGACCTTTTTTACAGCGCCCTTTGACATCCAATAGAGGTACTCGTCAAAAGAGCTTTTTCGATCCGACCTTTTAAAATCAAAGGTAGCCCCTCTTAACATAACTTTAGAACCTTCATCGGGCGCAACGGATGGATGAGAGTAGACAACCATTTTCCCGTAGCCTGTTGATATAAGAAGAACTCTAAGCTTGCCCCATCGTCTGTTAAGCACAACCTTGCCCTCAGTCTCTATGGTTGAAGGTACCGAGGGTTCAAAATTTATTCTGTTATTCAGCCAAATGGACGTTCCGAAAGTCATTAGAAGGACCAACATAAATGTGGTAAGCCAACCATCAGTTGGAACAAAAGTCCCGATGAAAACCCACGAAGAAACAATCAAGACTGATATAACCGCTGAAGCTAGGGGAGAAAACCCAGAATATGAAGCATAGAGGGAAAAAGAAATCCCAAGTAGGACAACAAAGGCTGGTGCGTATGAGATAGGGCCGTTCCTAGTATTGCCCAACGGTCACTAAATTTTTTACTGCATCATATTTTGCGGGACCTATGCCTTTGATGAGAAGCAGATCTTCTGCTCTTTTGTATGCTCCGTTTTTTTCTCTGTAATCAATTATAAGTTGCGCGGTTTTCGGGCCTACTCCCGGAAGCTTCTCCAAATCTTCCTTTTCTGCCGTGTTCAGATTGATAAATTCTGTTGATGCCTTTAAGTCACTGGTGCCTAGACCGGAAGAGGGAGCCGTGGGGTTTGTCGGGACAGGACCTTGTCGGGTACCTGCCTCTCCTTTAGCCGGGAATTTTATATGTGCGCCGTCCTGGAGCATGGCGGCAAGGTTAACTGCCTCCTGATCAGCCTCATTGGCAAATCCTCCAGCGGCCTCGAGAGCCTGGAAAATCCTCGATCCTAAAGGAATCCTGTACACTCCAGGCTTTTTAACCGAACCTGTTATGTAAACAACCCATTCTTGTTCTTTGACCGTCTCCGGTTTTTCCTGAGCCACCGAAGTCAGCTGCGAGGGATAGGTAGCGGAAGACGAGGGCGAAACATCTATTGTGTCCTCCATCACCGGCATCAAATCAACAGTTTTTTTACCCAATGTATCCTGTCCAAACTGACCTTTGAAAGAATGAAGAAGTATCGACGCCCCCAAGAAACATATCAATCCTAGGATTATCATTACAAGATTACGCTTGTTTCCGCCCTCTCCATACATAAGAAGACCTCTTTTCTAAATTATTTCTCCTTCCAGTGACCAGTGGCTGGCCCTGACAATCTTCACATCGATATATCTGCCCATATATTCCGGGCCGCCTTTAATAATTACAACTTTATCTGTTTGGGTCCTACCCTGCAGATTTCCTTCTCCAATAGGAGCGGAGCCGTCAACAAGGATTTCAAATCTTTTGCCGACATTAGCCTCATTCAGTTCCCGCGCAAGTGATGACTGCATTTCGTTAAGCTCGTTAAGCCTAGCCGCCTTAACTTTTTTATCTATCTGTCCATCCATAACAGCTGCTTTTGTGCCTTCTCGGGGAGAATAAGCCGCGGTGTGGACGATGTCGAATCTTAGATCCTTCAGCAGGTCATAGGAAGCCCTAAAATCATCTTCTGTCTCCCGCGGAAAACCGACTATTACGTCTGTTGACAGGCTGACATCCGGAAGTGAATCTCGTATTTTTTTCACCAGGTCAATATACTGGCTTCTGGTGTAGCCCCTGTTCATATCTTTCAAAATCTTGTCGCTACCCGATTGAACAGGAAGGTTGATAGCGCGGCATATCGATGGCTCGGAAGCCATTACTTCAAGTATGTTTTGGTCGAAATCCTTTGGGTGGGATGTCGTAAAACGGAGACGCTTTATTCCATCAATCTTCGAGACATCTTTAAGGAGGTAGGCAAAGGCATACTCTCCATTTGTGTCTTTACCATAAGCATCAACATTCTGTCCAAGGAGCGTAATCTCTGAGACACCTGATGCAGCAAGCACTTCGGCTTCTTTAATTATCTCTGTGTGGCTACGGGATTGAAGTCTTCCTCTGACATAAGGAACTATGCAGTAAGTACAAAACCTGTCACAGCCATAAGTTATCGTTATATATGCCTTATAGGGGTTTGTGCGCTCAGTGGGGGCGATTTCAAGGTCTTCAAGC